>CALBXO010000896.1 GCA_937890335.1 uncultured Pseudomonadota bacterium
CGGGTCGCCCAACGCCCGGTCGCCCGGAGCGCGAGGCACGGCTCCGTCGATACCGTCGCGAGCTCTTGCACCAATCTGGAAACGTCGTCGTCATCGGGGCGGACGGGTAGGTCGAGGAGGCGACACTGGACCGACTCATGCTCGTTGGGAACCACGAGCACTGGACCCAAGCTCAGCGCTGAAAGGGGGTCGGCCACAGCCCCTTCCACTCCGAAGAGGCCGGATGTGACCACACAGATTTGCAGGGTGGCCCCGGTGGCGCCCACCGCCTGTGCCAGCCGAACCAGCGGATCAAAGTGGAGGGCGTACCCAGCCTCGGCGTCCGCCGCCGTCCCATCCAAACCCCAGAGGTAGATCACCCGATCCGGCGGACCGTGGGCCTCCTCCACTGCGCGCAACAGGTCGGAGGCGTCCCCGTCCGGCGCAAGTTGGAACCCGCCATCCACCCGAGCAAACTCGCCACCTCGGCGCACTTCGGCCACACATGCACCCGACGCGCGCAACCGCTCGACGGTGGCGCGACCCTGGGGTCCGTCCGCATAGACAATGCAGGTGCCCAACGGCGCAGGCGTGGGGGCTGGCGGCGTGACGAACTGCGGCTCAGAAAACCAATCGGCCAGCGCCCTTCGGCCGTCGGCCTGAACAGGGGCCGGGGTGCTGAGGTTTTCCGGACGCGCAAACCAGTGTCGCTCCTGCGCGAACGCATAGGTCGGCAAGCGAGCCGTCGGCCCTGGCCCCGCGACCGATTCCACATCCACCTCGACGCCGGCGACCCACAGGTCCGCGACTGCGCAACGTGCGCTCGCGCGGGAATCGCAGTCAGCGCTACCACCCGTAGAGACGATGCAGCGCCCCGGCCCGGACTGCAGGCGCACCACCGCCGTCAGCGAGCCTGGACCTACCTGGCACACCGCGCGCTCAGCGTCGGACAAGAGCGTCTTGACGCCGTCGCCAACGCGCACCGTCTCCCGCATCTGGCGCACCCAATACGCGGGGTCCACGGCTTGTTCATCGGTCAGCCAGGTCCCTGTCAGGCACGACAGGACTGGAATCCGCGGCGGGTGCAGGGCGACTCCCTCGAAGGCTGCACGGAACCCGTCGAGCACAGGATCGAGCAGCCGGCTGTGCGCAGCCACATCGATGCGCAAGCGCCTGTGGGCGACACCGAGGTCGTCCCAGGCCGTTTCCTGTTTGCGCAGCGCCGCGGATAGCCCCGACACCACGCAGAGACCAGGGCCATTGACCACCGCCAGGTCCAGCCCCGGCAACAAGTCGAGTTCGGCCTCGGCCAGCCCTACGCTCACCATGCCAGAGCGCTTGACCGATCCCAGCACGCGGCCCCGCACGCTCACCAGCTGCAGGGCATCCGGCAGGGTCAACACACCGGCCAGGCATGCGGCCGTCAGCTCCCCCATGCTGTGTCCCAGCAGTGCCGAGGGCGTCACGCCCCGAGATTCCAACCACCGCGCATGTGCGATCTGCGCGACAAAGAGCGCCGGCAGGCCGACGTCGGGCTTCTCCAGCGCCTTCGCGGCCTTCACCGCGCCGCCGGCGGGGGGGACCAGCAGCGACGCCAGGCGCTGGGCCAGGTCGGCGTCCAGCAATTCCATGCACTCTGCGACCGCGGCCGCCGCCACAGGATCGTCGCGCAACAGGCACGCTCCCTCCTCCGGGACCCGCGCGCCCCCCCCGGCGAAGACGAAGGCCACGCTCGTCGCGCCCCGCTGCGTGGCCGGTCGGAGCGCGCGCAGCTGTCGGATGGCATCTCCGCGGTGCGCCGCCGTCACACAGCCGCGGTACGCGAAGGCGCGCCGGCGCACCCAGCTCGCGCGGGCGACGGCCCCAAGTCCGGTGGCCTCCATGGCTGCGTCCGCCTCAAGGCAGTTGGCCAGGCGCTGCGCGTTTGCCTGAAGCGCGTCGGAGGAATGACCGGAGACCGCGATCCTGTGCGGCGCGGCGGCCGAGAGGGCCTGGGGGAGCGGCGCCTGCTCCAGTACGACGTGCACGTTGGTGCCCCCCACCCCGAGCGACGACACCCCCGCCCGACGCGGGCCGTGGGGCCACGGGGTGAGCGAGCTGGGCACGCGGAACGGGCTGGAGGCGAACCTGCACTCTGGGTTTGGCTTCTCGAAGTGCAACACCGGCGGGATCTGCGCGTGTTGGATCGCGAGCACCGCCTTGATGAGACCGGCGATACCCGCCGCGGTGTCCAGATGCCCGATGTTCGGTTTGACCGAGCCTATCGCGCAGAAGCCTGTCGCGTCGGTCCCGGCGCCGTACGCACGGGACAGAGCCGCGATCTCAATCGGGTCGCCCATCGGTGTGCCCGTCCCGTGGGCCTCGACGTAGCCTATCGTGGACGGGTCCACGCCGGAGACCTCCAGCGCCTCCGCGATCGCCGCCGCCTGGCCGTCCACGCTCGGCGCCAGATACCCTACCTTGCGCGCCCCGTCGTTGTTGACCGCGGAGCCCTTGATCACCGCGTGGATCAGATCACCGTCGGACACCGCATCCGACAGCCGCCGCAACGCCACCACGCCAACACCGCTGCCAAACACCGTGCCCTGCGCGCCCGCGTCGAAGGCGCGGCACCGTCCGTCCGGCGACAGGATCTCACCGGACCGGTACAGGTAGCCGTGGCCGAGCGGCAACGGAATGCTCGCCGCCCCGGCCAGCGCGAAATCGCACTCCCACGAGATCAAGCTCTGGCAGGCCATATGAACAGCCACAAGCGACGTTGAACACGCCGTCTGCACCGCGACACTAGGGCCCCGCAAGTCCAGAAGGTACGACAGCCGCGTCGCCAGAAAATCTTTGTCGTTGCCAGTGTGTCGCAGCAGGAACTCGCCCACGGACGCCACCAGCGCCGGGTTCGACAGGAGGTTCCGCGCCAGGTACGCGTTGTGCCCGCTCCCCGCGAAGACCCCGATGCTCCCGTCAAACCGCTCGGGCACACAACCAGCGTCTTCCAGCGCCTCCCACGCGCACGCAAAGAAGTGGCGGTGCTGTGGGTCGAGCATCGCGGCTTCGCGCGGGCTGAAACCAAAGAAACCGGCGTCGAAACACGTTGGCGAGGACAACTCGGCGCGGACGGGGACGTAGTTGGGGTCCTCCAGGAGCGCCGGCGAAACCCCCGCGGCGCGCAGCTGGGATTGCGACAGCCGCACGATCGACTCGACGCCATCCCGGACATTGACCCAGAACTCCGCGGGCGAGTTCGCGCCGGGCACGCGGCAGGCCATCCCGACGATGGCAATGTCCGCCGCGTCTTCGCCCTGATGCTGGTCGTCGATGCCGATGGTGACCTACCCCAACGCGCACCCCCATGCGCACACCGTTTGTACCACGAAGCGAGACGAGACGGGATTTCACCGTGGAACGTATTTTGACACTCAGTGCCTATTGACACCCAGTGCCACAATCCGTACTCTCCGCCGCGAGATGGGAATTCGAGAACGAAACAGAGTCAGGACGCAGCAACAGCTCGCAGAGGCGGCGCTGGACCTGTTCCTCGCGAAGGGCTTTGACGAGACCACGGTGGACGAGGTCGCGGAGCGGGCCGGTGTCTCCAGGCGCACCTTCTTCCGCTACTTTGACAGCAAGGAGGCCGCTTTCTTCGCCAACCAGGAGGAGCGGCTCGAGTCTTTCCGTGTGTTGTTGGAAGCGCGGACGGCCGCTGAGACGGCTCTCGAGAGCGTGCAGCGCGCGTGCCTCGCCATGGCACGGATCTACGCCGCCGAACGCGCCGTGACGCTCGCCCAACAGCGCGTCGTGGAGGCGTCCCGGCAGCTCAAGACGTACGACCAGCAGCTGGACGCGCAGTGGGAGGAGGCGATGTTCGATGCCCTCCTCGACGACAACAACAACGACGATTCTCGCCTGCGGGCGCGCGTCCAGGCCGGGGCGATCCTCGGTGGAGTGCGCGCGGTGTTGCGGGCGTGGTTTGCACAAGATGGACGCGGCGACCTCGAGTTGATGGGCCACCGCGCATTTGCAGTTCTTTCGGCCGGAATGGCCTTTACGGAGATGGACCGATGAGTGCGATCAACCGAGTGCTGCCCGCGGCGGGCAAGAGCCGTGATGAGGTTTTTGGTGAGCTCGCTGCCCTCAAGCAGCACGACGTGGACTGGAAGAGCGGCCGCTGCTTCGCCTACATCTACGATCCCGGCACGGAGGCCATGGCGGTCGGCAAAGATGCGTTTGCCAGCTACCTGACGGAGAACGCGCTGGACCCGACCGCGTACCCGAGCCTCCTGGAGCTCGAAAACCGCATCGTCGGCATCGCCGCCTCGCACCTGAGCGGGGACGAGAACACGGTCGGCACGTTCACCTCGGGCGGCACCGAGTCCATCATTCTCGCCGTCAAGTCCGCGCGGGACTACAACCGCAAGCACAAGCCGGAGATCACTGAGCCGGAGATGATCCTGCCGGTGACGGCCCACGCGGCGTTCCACAAGGCGGCGGTCTACCTTGGCATCAAGACCGTCGTGACGCCCGTCGGGGACGACTACCGTGCCGACGTTGGCGCCATCGCCGAGGCCATCACCCCGAACACGGTCCTGATCGTGGGCTCGTCCCCGTCCTACGCGCACGGCGTCATCGACCCTATCCCGGCGATCGGTCGCATCGCGGAGGAGAAGGGCCTGCTCTTCCACGTGGACGCATGTGTCGGCGGGTGGCTGCTGCCCTACTTCCGCCGCCTCGGCCAGGAGGTCCCCGACTTTGACTTCAGTGTGCCTGGTGTCACGTCCATGTCCATGGACCTGCACAAGTATGCGTTCACACCCAAGGGCGCCAGCGTGGTCCTCTACCGAGACGCCGCGGTGAGGCAGGCGCAGTTCTTCGCGTGTGCCGGTTGGAGCGGGTACACGGTGGTCAACTCGGCGGTGCAATCGAGCAAGAGCGGCGGACCCATGGCGGGCGCCTGGGCCACCATGACCTTCCTCGGTGACGAGGGATATCTCGAGCTCGCGCGCGGGCTTAAGGAGGGTACGGAGAAGCTGCTGGCCGGCATCGAGGCCATTGACGACATCGACCTGCTGGTGCAGCCCGATTTCTGCATGTTCGCCTTCCGGTCCGAGACGGTGAACACCTTCCACATCATCGACGAGATGAAGGAGCGGCGCTGGCTCATTCAGGGCCAGTTTGCCCACGGCAACTCCGGGGACAACATCCACATCTCGCTCCAGCCGGGGAATCTCAGCTGGGTCGAGCCGTTCCTGGTTGACCTGGCGGACGCCGTCAAAGACGCCGCCAAGCTCCCGTCCGGGGAGCTGGGAGCCATGCTGGCGGACATGCCGGCCTTCTCCGACATGGACCCGGCCACCTTCGCTGGCCTGCTCGCCATGGTGGGCGTGGCCGACGGTGCGCTTCCGTCGCGGATGGCTCCCATCAACGGCCTGCTCAACGAGCTGCCGGCCGAGGCAAAAGAGGACATGCTCAAGACGTTCTTCAGCATGCTGTTCCGGCCTTCCACATGAACGAGGACGCCAGCACGCAGACCGCGACCGCGGCGGACCTGATCCGGGAGTGGAAGTACCTCACCGGTACGGATTTCCAGCAGATGGACCGCGCGAAGACCGTGGTCCTCGTGACCTGCTCGCCGCTGGAAGTGCACGGGCCGCACCTGCCGGTGATCACGGACAACCTCGAGGCGCAGAAGATCGCCGAGCGGGCGGTGGAGCTACTGCATCCACAGTTTCCGGACCGGCAGTTTGTCCATATGCCCCAGCTGTTTGTGGCGTCGGACGTGCTGCCACACCCCGGGTCGGTGAACTTCCGCTCGAGCACCATCGTCAACGTGCTCGAGGACCTCGGGCGGAGCCTTGCCGCCCAGGGATTTGTGGACATCTGGGTCACGAGCTTTCACGGCGGCCCGCGCCATTTTGTCCCCATCGAGGTGGCGGCGCACAACGTGAACAAGCGCTACGGCACCCGTATGGTGTCGGTGTTCAGCTTGATGCTTTCGCGCCTGACGGGCGGCTCGTCGGACCTGGCCAACTTCTTTGCCGGCGTGCCGGGCATCCGCAAGGAGGACTTGCTTGGCGACCACCACGGCGGCGCGGTGGAGACGAGCCTCATGCTGCATCTGCTCGGCGACAGGGTACAGGAGTATGGCTCGCTGCCGCGCAACGTCGTCCCCGACGTGGAGCACAACGGCGAGAAGCCCACGCTCTTCGAGATCCTGACGGCTTCAAGCACAAGCTCAAATACTACGAACAGTCCACGTACAGCGGCGCGCCCTCCGTGGCCTCCGCCGAAGCGGGCGCCGAGATGCTGGAGCGCCTCGCAGGGGCCGCCGCGGAAGCCCTGGGCGAGGTCTTGCGCGGCGAGCTCCCCGAATCGGAGTGGCACTCGCCCATCTGGAAGGTCCGCTGGCTCTTCATGAGCCGCACCGTCAGCTGGGCGTTCGAAAAATGGGCGCGGTTCGAGTCGCAGGTCTGGTAACCGCGCCGCGTCCGCGCGATGGTCGGGCCAGCCGCCGGCAAACGTCACCGTGTTCGCGAAATCGGCGGTCTTCCCCAGGGTGGTGGTAGCGTAGGTCGCTTCCCGCGGACAGGTGAGGACAAGCCAGATGAACTACGAAGACTTTGTCTCCGTCCTCTCAGGCAGAGACCTCCCCGCTGCCCTCGTCGACCTCGACGCTCTCGACGCAAACACGGACCTGCTCGTGTCGCACCTTGAGCGGCGCGACGTCACTCTGCGCATCGCCACCAAATCCATCCGTGTTCCTGCGCTCCTGCGGCATCTGCTGGAGCGCGCCGGGGACCGTTTGGTCGGTTTGATGACCTACTCCGCCAAAGAGACGGCCTTTCTGCACCAACAGGGCTTTGACGACTTCCTCCTCGCCTACCCTGTGGGCCGCTCTGGAGACGCACGGGCCATCGCGCAGCTTGTCGCCGACGGCGCCACTGTCACTACGGCCGTAGACTGCGAGGAGCACATCGTTCTGCTCGGTTTTGCTGCACGAGAGGCCGGCGTCGAGTTGGATCTCTGTCTGGACGTGGACATGAGCTGGCGTCCCCTGCAGGGCCGTGCACACCTCGGCGTGCGCAGAAGCCCCATCCGCACAGGGGACGACGCCCGTCGAATTGCGGCTCGGGTCCGCGCGGAGAAGGGCGTGCGCTTGACCGCCGTGCTCGCCTACGAGGCGCAGATCGCCGGCATGCAGGATCACAACGCGGGCAGCCGCCAACTGGACCCCCTGCGCCGCCTCATCAAGCGGCGCAGTGAGCCTGTGGCCACCGCGCGCCGCGCCGAAGTGGTGGCGGCGCTCAGGGAAGCCGGCTGCGACATCCAGCTCGTCAACGGAGGCGGCACGGGCAGCGTCCGCTCCACCAGCCGCGATCCCAGCGTTACCGAGGTCACCGCCGGAAGCGGCTTTCTGTGCCCACATCTCTTTGACGGCTACGACGACCTGCCCCTGCAGCCTGCGGCCTTCTACGCGGTGGCCGTCACCCGGCGTTCGGACAAGGGCTTTGTGACCTGCGGCGGCGGCGGCTACATCGCGTCCGGCGCCGCCGGCGTAGACCGGCTCCCGACCGTCCACCTGCCGACGGGCCTGACCGCGCTCTCCATGGAGGGCTTTGGCGAGGTGCAGACGCCATTCCAGACGGACCCAGCAGCGCCGTCACTGACGGTCGGCGACCCCGTCATCTGCCGCCACGCCAAGGGCGGCGAGCTGGCCGAGCGTTTCACCCATTATCTGCTTACTCGTGGCGCGAAGGTCCGGGAGTCGGTGCCGACCTACCGCGGACTCGGCGGCTGCTTTCTGTGACGGCCTGCTGACGGCCGGACGCGCTGCGGGAGTTTCCGCTGGGGCGGCGCGATTCTCAGACGGTCGGTCGGAGTTCTGAGCAACAACGGACACGGCGAGGAGCGCGTTACCGTGGTGCCCGCTTAGTCTCGAGGGCGCTCGTTGTCGTTCTCCTCATCGCCTTCATCGCCATTGTTCTCGCCCCCGTTGTTCTCCCCCCCGTTGTTGTCACCGTCGTCATCGTCGTCATCAAACTCATGACGCCCGTCACAGTCGATGTCCGGCAGCAACACCGACCCTTCCGAATCGATCAGGAGATCGACCCAGCGGTCCTCGCCTGCGGGCTGCATCGTGATGACCTCGTCGTCGTCGTCACACTCACCGCCGCCGCCGACTTCCATCACGTGATAGCCGGCACCCAAAGACTCTCCAAAGGCACCCGCGCCAAGTCCCGTCGGCGCAAACAGCACGGCGTACTCGCCGCTGCCTCCCAGCACGCGCTCCGTGGCCGACTCCCGGCGTCCATTCCCGTTCACATCCTCGTAGACGAGGATCACGGCGATCGCCATCTCGCCGTCCTTGGTCATGGTGAGGGCGCGCTGAGTCGGCGGATGGTAGATGTCCAGCGTGTACCGCGCCGGTTGCGCCGCGCGCGCCCCGACTGTCTGCTCGCCCACGACCTCCAGGTCATCGAGCTCGCCCAGATCGGCCGCAACCCAGAACATGGAGACCCGCAGCGGGACATCGCCCACCAGGCGCGCTTCCTCCGCGACCAGGATGTTTCCCTCCAAAGTCAGCAGGGGGTCGCCCCGGTACTCACCGGTCACAAAGGCATCGCAGCCTGCGGCGCCCACGAGGGCCACAGCGAGGCCCAGCACCAGCGGCACGCAACGGTGAAGGACGACGTCCAGTTTCACGGCAAATACACCATCAGCCCTACCATGCCTTGCGGCACCAGCCGGGCCTCCCAGGAATTCTTGTCAGCCCCGGCGGTCTGCAGGAGGTTCGCCTCCGCGGACAGCTCCGCAAAGACACCGGCCCAGCGGCTGGCCGCCCAGCTCGTATGCAGCACGGCACCACCGCGCAGCACGACGCCGTTTCGGTCCGGCGCGGCACCCGGCGTCCGAAAACTCTGCCTCAGCCAATCCGCACCGAGCCGAAGCCCAAAGCCTGGCGACACCTCACCAAAGTCAAAGAGCTTGAGGGCAGCCAACTCGCCACCGAGCACCTGCTGGTCGAGCTCGAGCGAATCATTCTGGTTGCCAGACTGGCCATAACGAGCGCGCAGTTGGAAGCTCAGAGCGTCCAGATCCACCTGGGTTCCAAAAGCCCCCACCGCGAAGGCGCCCGTGCCGGGGAGGACCTCGCTGCTGAGCTGGAACCCCGCGTGCAGGCTCCAGGCCGCCCCCTCGTCGCGAACCATGCCTTTGCGGACCACCCGCCCAGCTGGAACGGCCTTCATTGAGAACGCACTCAATGTGGTCGTGCCGGACTCCGGGACGCGGACTGACGCTTCGTAGACACCGTCGGAGGTGCGCCGGCGCACGAGGTACGTACCCGCGTCCAGCACCAACTGGGCGTCCGCCTCGATTGTAGCCTCGGCGACAAGTTCCCCGTCTTCGTCCCCGCGGAAGAAAACGTAGGCCCCCGGCGCATCCACCGTCAGGACGCCGCGCTCGCCGAGGTTGTCGCCGATCCGCGCCATGACGAGGTCCGTGTGGCCCTTGAGCTTGAAGCTATAGGTTGGATGCTGGACCGTCGCCGCTTTGGTCGTCGTGCGCAGGGTCTCCACGTAGGCGTACCGGTAGGCCTCCGTCAGGGTGACGCGCCCATCGCGCGAGCTGTCGGCGGGGCCCAGGAGGCCGGCCACAAAATGGTGTGTGAAGAAGCTGCCTTTGAGCCGCTCGGACTCCAGGGCGTCTTCGCCCGCAGCTGAACTCGTGATGATGGCCAGGCCCTCGCCGCCACCCGATTCCATCGCCTCAATGCGGAACGCCGGGGCGGGCTTCGCGCCCTTGACCCGGGTCACGCCCCCCGAGCGACACGCGTCTACGACGAGCACCTGCGTGCGCGCCGGGCTCTGCTCCATCCAGCCCTTGAGCTTGTCAAAGTCCAGCAGGGTCCGGCCTAGATGCAGCGCCGTGGGGTCCGCGTGGCCGCTGTAGAAGAAGAGGAGGAGCGCGTCGTCGTCGCCGTGTTTGTCGTTTGCGGACCGGATGCGGTCGTGCAGGTCAGCGAGGACCCGCTCCACGCTGCGGGCGTCCGGTTGGTCGAGGAGGACCAGGTTCTCAGGGGGTACGCCGCCCACTGCTCGCAGAGCGTCGGCAAACCTCTCGGCGTCGCGGACCGCGTACCGCAGGGGCACCTCTTCGGGTGCGCCCTCGTTGGCGCCCACCAGAAGTGCATAGCGGCGGGTCTCCGCCTCGGCGCTCGCACCAAGGCCGAGTCCCAACACCAGCACCAGCAGGCATGTAAGTCGCCGACTCACGGGGTCGTCCTCGCCTGTTTCTCGAGCGCGATCTCGCGCTGCGCGCAATCGGTTCGCAGCAACGGCAATGGGGCGCGCGCCCCAGTTTCGAGTGTGACCACAATGTCGTCGAACGCAAACGGGTCGGGGCACCAGAGGGCGACGATGCGCTCGTGCCCAGGCACAGCGTCGAGCTCCACGGCGCCATCGAGGACCACCGCTTCGGCCGACGACTCCCACGCCTGTGCGATGCCGGACTGAGGGTGACAGGGATAGGCATTGCCCCGGTCGTCAACTCCGGCGACCAGCACATAGCCCGGCTCGTCACCACGGACCCGGAAGCCGAGCCGGTCGCCCGGGTGAACCACGTCTCCATCGCCAACCTCGTGCACGACGCCCGACTCGTTGGCGAAAACCTCCAGCGCGAAGCTGCTCCCCTTGCGGAGCACCTTGTCCTCGACGCCCACGCCGGGCACCAGCATGAAGAGGAGACTCGCGGCGGTGACCAGAACGGCGACGGCGGCAGCCCAGCGCGCTCGGGCGCGCCCTCGGCGATCCGTGTGGACCAGCGGCGGTCGCGGCGGCGGAACCAACGCGGCGTGCGCCACTCGCCGTGGGGCGGTCCGGTCGACCTCCGCGGTCTCGATTCCTTCCTGCGGCAGGTCTGCGCCTGCGCCGCTGCGCGCGACGGCGATCGAGGCCGGGGCCCGCCCGAGCCAGGCATCCACTGGGCGTGCCGCATCAAAGGCGGCCGCGCTCTCCAGGTACGACGCACACTGCGGGCAAACTGCGGCGTGCGCCTCCATGGTTGCCCGCTGCGCGTCGGTACACTCTTTGAGCAGGAGCCGGTTGACGGCGACCTCTGTGAAGTGGCTCTCCCCAGTCACAGCGAGCCCCCCGACAGCTTCTGAACGCGTCTGTGAAGCTCGTCCAGACGGTTGCCCACGGTCCGCCGCGACATGCCAGTGACTTCGGCGATCTCCTCGTGGGACATGCCGTCGCCGTGGCGGTACATCGCGAGCTCCAGCAGCTCCTCCGGGAGCGCACTCCAGATCTCGGCCAGCATCGTCGCGGATTCTTGCGAGGACAATTGGGCGCGGGGCGCGACGAGTTCTCCGAGGTTCTCGCGCCAGAGGGAGGCGCGCCGGCTCTGCTTGCTCATCCGCTTGAGCGCCTGGTGCGTCGCCACGGAATACAGCCAGGTCGACATC
>CALBXO010000897.1 GCA_937890335.1 uncultured Pseudomonadota bacterium
CACAGTCGTTCAGGAGGCCCTCGTCGGTCAGCCCGTCGCAGTCGTTGTCCTCGCCATCGCACACTTCGGCGGGGACGGGGCCGCAGCCGCCGCAGGCGTTCTGGACACCGTCGTCGGTCAGTCCGTTGCAGTCGTTGTCCTCGCCGTCACAGACCTCGGGAGGCGTGGGCCCGCACTCGCCGCACAGGTTGAGGACGCCCTCGTCCACGCGACCGTTGCAATTGTCGTCCTCGTCGTTGCAGATCTCGTCGATTGGGCTCTGCACCGACTGGCACACAAACCGACCGTGGTCGCAGTGCTCGATGCCGTCTGCGCAGCGGCCGTCGAGACCGGTGTCGCAGCGGGCCCCGCCGCCCGGGTCGCCATTGTCCACGACCCCGTCGCAGTCGTTGTCAAAGCCGTCACACACCTCTTCCTGGGCCTCACATTCGCCCTCCAGCGTCAGGTCCTGAAGCGACGGCCCGAGGAAGTCATTGCGCGTGAAGAAGAAGCCCTCGACCTCGACGTACCGCCCCACAAGCCGCAGCTCCTGGGGATCGTCCAGGGCCTGGCCGTTCTCCACGGCCACAAACCTCTGGGCGGCCAGATCCTCGAGTCGGTCCGCAGCGCGCAGCCGTACGCGGAACGTCGTGTCGTCAAAAACCTGCGCCGTCCATCGGACGGCACCCCATGCCCGGCCTGGCGTCGTGCTGTCGTGTACCGCCTTCCACGTCCCGGAGCGCAAGGTCACGCTGCGCAGGTTGTACCCGGCCATGTCCGAGTACGTGTAGGGGAACTCCCCGCACGTCGAGTAGGTGGCGACCACGGTCCCATCGGAGGAGCGGAGCTTGCTCACGGTCCCCGAGCCTGCGCCGTTGTCCGGACACGCGAAGTTGATGAAATTGGCCCCGCCGCCCCCGCGGTTGACGACCCAGATGAACCCGTTGGCGTCGGGGGTAATACCCACCGCGCCCGTTCCGACGGGCGTCGCGATGACCACATCTCCGGTCCCTCCGTCGATCTTGACGGCGTAGCTGTCGGAGCACTCCCAGTCGCAGCTGCCCAGATCGTTGAACACGGCCCAGACAAACCCATTGGCGTCGGTGGCAATCCCGCGCCCCGCAAAAGGACCCAATCCACCGGCCTGAAGCAGCGCTGGCTCCACGTCGATGGTCCGCAGGATGCCGTTGCCGTCGCTGATGTCGCAGTCCTGCAGGTTGTTGGGGCATTCGTAGTCCCCGTCGATCCACAGGACCGTGGGCGCGATCCACAACGCGCCCCAGATGTTGCCCTCCACGTCAGCGGCGATGCCGTAGACGTCGCCGTTCCCGATCAGCCTCCAGCGCTGCTCCACAAACCCGCGGTCGCTGTTGACCCGCTGGATGGACCGGCCGCCCATCCACGCCGTGGTGCTGAACATCGCGCCGGAAGGCGAGATGGTCAGGCCGTACGAGGGCAGGGGGTTCAGGAAGGTGCGGCTGGGCTGCAGTGTGTCGGGGTCGATTCGCATCCAGCGCGGGTCCTGTCCGTTTTGACTGTCCATCAGCGACGACGACACCCAGACGGACCCCTCCGCCGTCACCGCCACGCCGCGGGTCTGGTTGCCCACGTAGGGCGTGTGGCCGACCACTTCGCCCGTCTCGGCGCTCAGTTTCGTGGCGCGACCGTTGGTCTCGCCGCGGTAGGTCACCCAGCAGTTGAAGTCCAGGTCCACAGCGGTGCGCGACGGTTCCGAGAACGGCACCTGGGCGACGCTGAGTACCTCGCCCGTCGCCGTGTCGATCTGCGCGACGCTGTTGGAGCCCGAGTTTGCGACCCAGAGGTACGGCGTCTCGATGTTCGACAGCGTCAGCTGCACCTGGTCTGGGATCTGGGACGCGTTGGTGTTGACCAGCGTGCCGTCCTGAAAATCGGCCGTGGTGGTCCAATGATGGCGGTAGGTCTGCGCCTGCACCGTCGTGGGGGCGGCGAGCACGCCGGCCGCAAAGGCGGCGAGGATCAGAGGTCTACAAAACGCCATGAAGCTCGTGCTGGTCGAAGGTAAGGGCCGCAGCCCACAGGGTAGCTTTGCGCCGGTGTCAGCGCAACCGTTGGCCTGGATCCGCCGGGGGCAGGGCCGGTCAGGCCTGGGAGAGCCGTTCGAGGAGGTCGGCGAGCTCGCCGGCGTCGCGAAAGCGAATCTCGATGCTGCCGCCGGCGCCGCGGGAGTGAATCGCCGTAGGTGCGCCGAGCTTCTCGGATAGATCGTCGGCGAGCTGTTTGCGCCGCATGCGCTCGTCTTCGGTGGGCGCCCAGTCGTTGCGCGCCACCCGCGGGCGCGTGGGCCTCGGGGCGACGGGCGCATCCCCGGCGAGCTCGGCGCCGACGGCTTGGGCCACCTCGTCGCCGTCTCTGACCCGCCTTGCCAGCGACTCGAGCTGGCGCACCGTCAATCCCTCGTCTACGGCGACGTCGGCCACCTGGGCCTGGGCGCCATCGGGAAGCGACAGCAGCGCGCGGGCCGCGCCACCTGCGAGCTCGCCGCTGGCGACTCTCGCGCGCACACCGTCGTCCAATTTGAGCAGGCGCAGCGTGTTGGCGATGGCGGAGCGACTCTTTCCGACGCGCGCCGCCAGCTGATCCTGGGTGTACCCTCGGTCGGCCATCAGCCGCTCGTAGGCCTGGGCCTCTTCGACCGGGTTGAGATCCTGGCGCTGGATGTTCTCCACGAGCGCAATTTCGAAGGCCTCGTCAGGACTCACGTCCTTGATCACGACAGGGACGGTGTCAAAGCCCAGCAGTGTCACGGCTCGCAGCCGCCGCTCCCCTGCGATGAGGCGGTAGTCGGCGCCATCTTGTCGGACGACCAGCGGCTGGATCAGCCCCGACGCGGCGATGGACTCCGAGAGCTCGCGCAGCGCGTCCTCGTCAAAGTGCTGGCGCGGCTGGTCGGGTGTGCGCTTGATCCGCGCGATGGGACATTGGAAGTAGTCGCGGCGCTCCGTGGCCGACTTGCCCGGAATCAACGCCCCGAGTCCGCGTCCGAGCGCCTTGCGGCCTGCACCGTTTGCGTTGGTATTGTGCTGCTTCATGGTTTCGCCTGCCTCACGCCGCCGCGTTGCGCGCCAGAAACTCGGTCGCCAGCGCCTCGTAGCTGCGCGCGCCGGAGCTGCTCGCCGCGTCCTCCCGAATCGGCTTACCGAAGGAGGGGCTCTCGCCCAGGCGCACATTGCGCGGGATGACCGTGTCGAAGACGAGGTCCCCAAAGTGTCCCGTGACTTCGCCGGCGACCTGCTGGCTCAGGTTGGTTCGCGAGTCGAACATCGTCAGCAGGATGCCCTCGATGCTCAGCGCGGGGTTGAGGTGCTCGTGGATGAGACCGATGGTCTGTATCAAGTGCCCAAGGCCCTCGAGCGCGTAATACTCGGTCTGGATTGGTACGAGGACGGTGTCGGCCGCCGCCAACGCGTTGACCGTCAGCAGGCCCAGGCTCGGCGGGCAGTCGATGATGATGTAGTCAAAGCGCTCGCGGAACGTCTCCAGGCAGCTGCGCAGCCGAAACTCCCGGTTGGCGTGGTCCACAAGTTCAATCTCGGCGCCGGCCAGGTGGTTGTCCGAGGGCAGCAGCCACAGATTGGGCGAGTCGGTACGCACGACGACATCCGCCATCGTTCGGGTCCCCACCAGCGCGTGGTAGACGGACGCCTCCACCTCATCCTTGTGGATTCCGAGCCCGCTGCCCGCGTTGCCCTGGGGGTCAAAATCGATCAGTAGCGTCGCGTGGCCGCTGTGGCCCAGGCACGCCGCCAGATTGACCGCGGTCGTCGTCTTTCCGACGCCCCCCTTCTGGTTGGCGATCGCGATGACCTTGCTGGACATGGTCCCTTCCCGTGGTCGATTCCGTTAGACCTGTGGGCCGTTCGCAGCGCCGCCTGCGCCGCGGGTGCGCCAACCGCCGTGGATTGCCCACAGCCACCGTACACACTCCCAGCACCCCTCGTAACAGACGTCAGTCCACGAAGTCCAACGAGATGTCGGCAGCCTCGACGCTGTGGGTAAGCGCCCCGGAGCTGATCAGGTCGACTCCGGTCTCGGCGAGGTCGCGCAGCCGATCCAGCGTGATCCCCCCGGAGGCTTCGAGCAGGATGGGGCGGGCTCCGGCGAGCTGCCGCGCGAGGCTCACGGCCTCGGCGGTGTCGTCGTTGTTCATATTGTCGAGCAGGATGATGTCGGCGCCCGCATCCACCGCCTCGCGCAGCTCGTCGAAGTTCGTCACCTCGCACTCGATCCGCAGTGTGTGGGGTGCGATCGCGCGCACCGTGTGGATGGCGGAGCGGATGGAGCCGGCCGCGGCGATGTGGTTGTCCTTGATCATCACGCCACCGCCGAGGTCCATGCGGTGGTTGCGGCCTCCGCCGGCGCGTACGGCCATCTTGTCGAGCTCACGCCAGCCGGGCAGGGTCTTGCGCGTATCGGTAATCTGCGTGCCCGTGCCCGCCAGGGCCTCGGCGTACCGTCGCGTTTTGGTGGCGATGCCGCTGAGTCGCTGGAGGAAATTGAGGCCGGTGCGCTCGGCCTTGAGGATGGAGGCCACGGGGCCTGCAAGCTCGGCGATGACCGTGCCGCTGGGCACCTCGGCCCCGTCCGGGAAGATCCATTTCACACGGATGATCCGGTCCACGCGGCGCATCACCCGGTCAAAGACCTCGGAGCCGCAGATGACCACGTCCGATTTGGCGAGCAATTGCGCCGTGGCCAGCTCGCTGCCGTCAAACAGGGCGTCGGTGGTGGAGTCGCCCGAGCCGAGGTCCTCGGCCAGCGCCAGATCGATCAATTGGTAGACGTGAGGGGAGAGCATCAAAACATTCGCACCGAGTAGATGGGTGGCAGGTGGCCCGCCACATGCGTCCAGGAGTCGCCGCGGTCCTCGGAGATCCACAGATTGCCCGTGGTGGAGCCCATGACGAGCGTGTCGCCGTCGTTGTCGAACGCGTGGCGAAAGATGAGGTCGTAGCAGTGTT
>CALBXO010000898.1 GCA_937890335.1 uncultured Pseudomonadota bacterium
CAACAACGACCGGAACATCCTCGGGCAGCGAGACCGGCTCCTGCGTAACGTGAACGTGGGCCAGAACGCCGAGGACCTCGCTGCGTTTCTCGGCACCCTGTCCTGCCCCGAGCCGCCCGCGAATCTGCGCGACCCCAACGCGCCCACCGGCGACAACCCCGCCCCAGGTGGCGAGACGCCTCCGGACGACCGCGGCGAGGGGCCACGTCCACCGCGCCGCGGATAGCCCTCGATCACCGATGTGCCGGTCAGCGTCCCCGAGGAAGGATGTGGGTCGTCTCGTTCTCGGGATCGAACACGATGACGGCCTCCCCCCTGCGCAGCTGCCCTACCACGGCGTCCACTTTCTGGTCGAGGGTGTACTCACCGCCGTAATCCGTGCCCTCCTGCAGGACGAACGCCTCAACCACGCCCCGCAGGGCGGCCTTGCTCAACTCGCGCCATGGCACTTCCATGCGCGGAGCATCAACGACCCGCACACCCCACGCAAGCGCTCGCTGGCCATTGGCAGGCCCGCCCTCGGCGTGGGAAACCAAGGGAGGCCGGGCACGAGACTGCGCAGGGAGTCCAAACCGAGATCGCCGGCCGAATATCCCGAAGGCCTACTCCTCGTAGGAAACGACGTAGACGCTCAGATCGATGCTTCCGCCGGCGGGCTCGTCGCCGGCGAAGGAGGCGCGGTAGAACATGCGCCCGCTGGACCCGGCCGCGACGCGCGTCGTCATGTCGAACCGTTGCGCGGGCACCGGTAGACCGGGGCACCAATAGGCGCGGCCCGGTGCCCAGTTGCCCCACTGTCCGGGCGGCACGCCGAGGCGGGCCTGCTCGGCGCATCCGCGCAGCTGCCCCACTACGGGTCCAGGCGCCAGGTCTGCGATGGGGATGCCGCTCAGAGAGAAGCTGTGCCGGTGGTCGCACCACTCCGCGCAGTTGTTCCCGCCTGCCTGCCCGTGCCCGCTGACGAGAACGACGAGCTCGGTCGCCACGGCCGTCTCGGGCACGTCAAAGGCAAACGGCGGGTGCGCGTCGTTGTAGCCGGCGTTGAACTCACCGCCACGGTAGGCGAGCTGGACGTGGCGCGACTTCGGCACGCCCTGGGTTCGGAACCGCAGCTCCATCCGGGACTCACGCTCGGTGGCGCGCTCCCAGCCCGGCCCCATCACAATGCGGAACGTGGTGGGGCCACCGTCCTGAAGGAGTCCGAGGAACGGCGACGCGTCCATGATCCAGCGGCGGCTCCCCCGCCGCCAGTACTGCGTGATCCAGCGCACGATCTCGAGGCGCTCGGTGCACTCCTCTCCGTCTACACACAGCTCGATCCTGGCGATGCGATCCCACTCCGAGCAGGCGAACGGGTTGCGGTAGGGACAGCGAATCTCCACGTCGATCTCGAAGGTGTCGAACTGCGCCATCGTCGCTGCGTCCGGGAGGGTCACCGTCTTGGGGAACACGCGCTCTGTGACCGACTCGTTCATGAGCTCGACCACGGTGGCGTCGGTCTCCGCCGCCACCTTGCTCCGCACCGAGGCCCGGTGGTTGAAGAAGTGGCCCAGGTAGGCCGCCATCGCGTAGATCTCCGGCCGGCCGACGACCTCACTCAGGCTGCCGCCCGGGTCCCAGCGCTGGTCCCGTCCGATCGCGAACGCGAAGGGGAGCGGCGGCTGTGCCATCCCTCGGTCACCGAGGTCCACGACCCCTTCGGGTGAGAACATATAATCAAAATAATCACTGACGTAGTTGCCGATGCTGCCCGGCACCTCGGTGATGCGGTTGCTGGCAAAGTGGAACCGCTCTCGCCAGTGCTCCTGCTCGATCGGGTCGGGCACCACCTGCGCCAGAACCTCCTCAAACCGGTCTCGCATCCCCGTCACGCGCGTGGTGCGCGCAAAGCCCATCGTCTCCAGCGAGAGGAAGAAGTAGTGGACGTTGCGCGGCCCCTCGGTCATCAGCACGCCGATGTCCGTGGCCCAGACCGAGTCGCCCGTCCAACCCGGACCGGGGTTCTGGCGCAGGTCCTGGATGTACGGGAGGAAGACGTAGGACTCGCAGCCGCTCCAGTTCTCCTGAAGGCTCCAGGTGGAGCCATCCAGGTTCGTGATCGTGAAGTCGCCAGCGACATCTCCAAACTCGTACGTCGAATCGGCGTCCTGCCAGGCCTCGCGGTAGAGGCCCATGCTCTCGCAGATGTCGGGCTCGGGGGCGATGTCAGGTTCGGCGTCCGGGGCTGGGGCGTCCGGCTCCACATCCGGCTCGACCTCTGGCGCGACGTCCTGTGCATCCGGCACATCCTCGGCGGCGTCGTTCCCGGCGTCCGGTTGTGGCTGCGGCTCCTGTCCATCGGAGCCACCGCATCCGGCAAGGTAGAACATCGCCATCAGAGAAGCCGTCCACACAACACGTCGTTTCATCATCACCTCAGCGAGCGGAGTCGGGCCGATGGTACGGGTTTGCGGACCGCAAACCAAACGCCCCGCAGGGAGTTACACACGAGCGCTCAAGCTCCGGCGGCCAGTGGTCGATGCAACGTCTGAGGCATCAACGTGACACTCTTGTTCCTACAAGCGCTCCTGGCGGGACTCATCGTGGCCATCCCCATCGGCCCCGTACCCCTGGTGTGTGTGCAACGAACGTTGCTGCGATCGCGCCGCGCTGGCGTGGCGTCCGTTTTGGGGGGAACAGTGGCGCACGGCGTGTGTGGCGCGATCGCGGCGTTGGGGATCGCCAGCCTGGAGGGCTGGCTTGCCCAGCACCAGATCCTGCTGGTGCTCGCCGGCGGCGTGGTCCTCACGGCAGTCGGGGTCTTGCAATGGCGCGCGGTGCGCCAGCAGCGTTCGTCGGAGTCCCCGCGGGTGCCCCGCGGTGGGTACCTTGGCGATGCATTTTCCATTTTCACGCTCACGGCGGCCAACCCTGGCACCGTCATCAGCTTTGGCGCCGCCTTCGCGGCCCTGGGCATCTTCGTGAACCCGGCCGACCCCGGCGAGCTCCTCGCGGTCACCGGCGGACTGCTCATGGGCGCGACCGCCTGGTGGGCTACGCTGGTTGTGGCCGCCGAGCGGCTGCGGCAGCGCCTGGCGCCCGCCGCGCTGGGGCGTGTCCAGAGCGCGACCGGTGGCGCCCTGACGGTGCTGGGCATTGCCGCCGCCTCGACCACCCTCTTCTAAGGATTCCGATCCGCGACAGCTCACGCTCCGACGCGCAGCTCCGCGCGCGGTGTCACCACGACGTCACCGGTCAGCTCCGTATGCGCCACCACCCAGATCGTCGGGAAGTGCGGCGCGAGCACGGCGCGGAGGTGGCGGCGGACCTCGGGGCTACTGAGGACGACATCGCCTTCGTCCAGCAGGGCCCGGGCCGCGCCCACGATGTCGCGACGGATGGACGGTGCCATCACGAGCACGCTCCCCGTTTCCACCTCGCGCGCGCACGCGAGGACCATGGACTCGATCTCGGGACTGACCGTGACGGCGGTCAACTGGCCCGATCCACCGGTCACCCGGTGCGTGATCGCACGCTTGAGCCCCTCGCGCACGGCGTCGATCCGGTCCGGCGTGTGGGCTGCCTTCGGGGCGGCGGCGGCCAGAACCCCCAGGATGCTGCGCAGGTCGGTGATGGGGACTCCCTCCGCCAGCAACCCGGCCAGCACCGCGCGAAAGGACGCCAGGTCCATATGTCGCGGAACCACGGCCTCCACGTCCGCCGGGGCCACCTCGCGCAGCGCTTTGAGCAGCGTGTCTACCTCCTGCAACCCCAGCAGGTCGGTGGCGTGCTGCCGCGCGACGCGGTCCAGTGCAGAACCGACCTCGCTCGCGGCGACCGTCACCTCCGGGACACTCCGCACGAAGATCTCCACCGGCGCTCCGGACGGTCCCGCGAGCAGCCCGAGCGCCGGGGGATGCACCCCGAGGTCAGCCTCCAGCCCAGCCACGACCCGGGCCCATGCCTGACGGATGTCACGGTGCTGCTCTCTGGGAGCGACCACTGACAGCGGGGCAAACCGGTGCTCGCGCGCCGCGTCGTCGGAACGAGTACGGCGCTGTGCCACCACCGTCAGGGCGCCAAGGCACAGCGCCAGCGCGAGAAAGGGCACCAACGGCAGCCCCGGCACCAGGCTGAGCAACGCCAGCAACCCGGCCGCAAAACCGAGCGCGCGGGGATGGGCGAGAATCTGTGTCGCGATGTCGCCGGCCAGGTGTTCCGAATCGCCCGCCACGCGCGTGACCACAATGCCCGCCCCGGTGGCGATGAGCAGCGCGGGTATCTGGCTGACCAGTCCGTCGCCGATGGTCAGCAGGGTGTAGACTTCGGCCGCCTCGCCAAAGCCCATACTGCGCTGCCCCACGCCGACCACCAGGCCCCCGACGATGTTGATCACGGTGATGACGATGCTTGCGATGGCGTCGCCTTTGACGAACTTCATCGCCCCGTCCATGGCGCCGTGGAACCGCGATTCGCGGTGCAGGTCCGCCCGCTGGCGACGCGCGGTCTCCAGGTCGATGGCGCCGGCTCGCATGTCCGCGTCGATGGCCATCTGCCGGCCGGGCATGGAGTCCAGACTGAACCGAGCGGCGACCTCAGCCACCCGCTCAGAGCCCCGCGCGATCACGATGAACTGGACCAGCGTGAGGACGAGGAACACGACAGCGCCGACGACGAAGTTGCCCTGCACCACAAAGTCGCCAAACGCATCGATGACTCGACCTGCGTCCGCCTGAAGCAGAATCAACCTCGTCGAGCTCACGTTGAGGCTCAAGCGCAGCAGGGTCGTGAGAAGGAGAATACTCGGGAGCGCCGTCAGCGCCGATGCGGATCGGACGTAGAGGCTCACCAGCAGCAACACGGCGCCGACGGCCAGATTCAGCGACAGAAGCAGGTCCAGGACTGCAGTCGGCAGCGGGACCACGAGCATCGCCACCACGGCCATGGCTGCGAGGGCCAGGAGCACGTCCGCGCGGGCCACGAAGGCCTGTCCGTCAGAAAGTGAGCGTGGCACCGAGGTTCACCAGGACGCGGGTGCCCGTCACCGAGAAGTCGACGTTCGTCGACTCGAAGTCGCTGATGTCGAAATCGGTCTCGTCGCCCGTGAAGTTGAAGTCGGAGGCGAGGTCCACAGACGAACCCACGTCGTAACGCGTGAACCGCACGTCGGCCCCGACTGCGAAGGTCTCGGAGAAGTGGAACCGTGCGCCCGCGCCGCCGCCAAAGTTCAATCCGGTGTGCGTGGTGTCATTGTCGTCGTCTTCCACGCTGCTGAACCCGCCCTCCAGCACGACAAACGGCACGAGCGCGCCGACGGGGAATTCGTAGAGTGCGACGACATTTGCATCGAGCTGCGTGGCGTCTCCAATCGTCTCCCCCTGGTCTTCGTCCACCAATTTGTACGACGGCAGGTACCAGATGCCCACGCCCAGGACGAGGCCGCCGGTCACACGGTACCCCGCAAACACGTTGATTGCGTATTGGCTCTCGTCGGTGTCCTGCTCCCTGCTGGACTCTTCACCGCTGTCCACCTCCACATCGGCAGAGCCCGTCGCCACCAATGCCACGGCCGCGCCCACGCGCACGCGCGAGGCCTGGTCTGCGTTGGTGGCGGCGATCACCGGTGGTGTCGGCCCCGCGGGCCCGACCACCATGCCGGGGCGGAACAGCAGGGGAACGGTGCGGGACTCCATGGCGGCCAGCGCGACGCTTTCGCGGCGCACCTCGTCCGCGAGCCGGGCCTCGATCTTGTGGTCGCCCGGCAGCACGGTCATCGCCGCGCCGTCGCAGGGCACGGGCCCGGTGCCATCGACCCAGAGTTGCGCCGTCACGTCGTCGCACTCCACCGTCAAGGTCGCCGGACACCCGGTCAGGTCCCGCTTGTACTCCTCGACCTTGGTCAACACCTGCATCGGTGTCGGGTTCGCAATCTTGGGGGCCGTCAGGGCCTTGGCGTACGCGGCGCTCGCCTCCTGGCAGTCCCCGAGCTTGAACAGCGCGCGGCCCAGGTTCAGGTAGGTGATGTTGAGCTCGCCGAGCCGCAGCGACGCCCGGAACAGGTCCACCGCCTTGGAGTACTCCTCCGCAGCGTAGGCCTCGGCCCCCTCCTGGTACAGATTGAACTGCGTCTGCGTCGGAACGACGATGTCGTCCTGCGCCGAAGCGACGGACGGCAGCAACACGGCAGCGGCCGCCCACGCGACGGCGAGTCGGCGCATCACAGACCGAAGGCGATGCCGAAGTTGATGCTGATTCGGCTGCCCGCGTAGGTCGCGCTCCGCGTTGTTCCGCCCAGCTCCTGCTCGGCAGTCACGGAATAGAACTCATACTTGATGTCCGCGCGCAACGCCACCTGGTTGCTCAGGTACAGCGCACCGCCGATGCCGCCGCCAACATTGAACCCGCTGAACGGCGCCGGCTCGTCGTCCTTGGCCGGCAGTACAAGACTGTAGCCGCCCTCTGCAAACGCGAATCCGTCAGCCTTGCCGAAATCCAGCGCGTACTCGCCCATGACATTCACGTCGAGTCCCAAAGCATCGTCGTCCGCGCTTTCGGGCGGGTCTCCGTTTTCAGTCACGTCCCACTTCGGCCACAGCCAGACGGACCCGCCAACCCGAATACCGGGCGCCACGGGGAACAGTGCATACCCGCTGAGCCCAACGGTCGATTTGTCTTCGTACTCAGGCATCACGCTCTGCCCCTCGATCTCGGTCTTGCCCTCGCCACTGATGACGAATCCGCCCTTCACGCCGGCAATCGGGCGGTTCTTGCTGATTCCGGTCGTGCCCTTCTTCTTGCGCACCTTGCGTGGCGCGGCCTCGGCAGGGTCGATATCCACAGTGGACAGGACGGTCGTCGTCGCGAAGACCGACGCCAGGAAAATCACGGCAATGAAACCGGGGGAACGTGCGGACATGGTCACTCCTTTGGGGCGCGGAAACAGGATCAACTGCGTGCGCGGCACTATACCCCAGGTGTCGGGGTGGGGAAACGAATACTTGCGCGTGCGATCGCCGTGTGTTACGCCCGATTCGCGTTACCGTAACTGCAAGTCATGTAGCTTGGGTCCGGTGTTTCGGACCCCTCATACGTAGTGCTAACTCAGAAAGGAGACAGTGAGATGAAGAAGGTTCTCAGCAGCGCCGCCATCGTGCTTCTCGCCCTCGCCATGGTCCCGAGCATCGCGTCCGCCAAGGACAAGACGGGCGCGTTTGGTATCGGGGCCGATTCGTCCCTTGGTGGCGTCAGCGGCATCAGCGCCCGCTACGCGGTCGCCAAGAGCTTTGGTATCCAGGCCATCCTCGGCTTTGACACCATCAACTACAACAACGACGAGTCCGGCAACGCCGAGGTTGACGCCTCCGCCACGCAGATTCGCGCCGCCATCCGTGGTGACATCGGTCTGGCCTTCACCAAGAAGACCAACCTCAACCTCATCGTCGGCATCGACGTGTACAACTCCTCCACGGATGTGACCGTCGCTGGCACCTCCAACGACGACAGCCAGACCCAGTTCGCCTTCGAGCTCGGCCTCGGCGCCCACTACTTCTTCACGGACTGGTTCAGCGTCAACGGTGAGGTCGGTCTGGCTTTCGCCACGATCTCCAGCACCGACGACATCGGCACCCTGTCCGGCATCGGCGGCAGCAGCGGCTTCGTCGGCGGTGGCGACGACGGCAAGAACGCGTCCGGCTACGAGCTGGCGTTTGGCCGTGGCGACGCCTTCGGCTCCTTCGGTTGGACCTTCTGGTTCAACTGATCCAAGCGTGACCGGGCGATGCCCGGTCGTGTGACCGACGGCTCGTCCTCGGTCGAAAGAACCCTGCCCCCAAAGGCGGGGTTCTTTCGTTTTTGGACCCGTGTCTGCTAGAACGTCGGCTACGGAGGACCCTTACTGTGGAGACTAATCCCGTGACATCCCCCAACCGTCTGGCCCATTGGGCCGTCGCCGCTTGCGCCGTCGCCGTCGCGAGCGTGGCTTTGAGCCCCAACGCCCACGCTGAGTTCATGCGGCTGGGTGCCCAGGTCTGGGTACCCACCGGCTCGGCCACGATCGAGGAGGTCAGCTCCACGGATGAGGACCCGGGCGAGCTCGATGACTCCTCCGGCATCGGGCTGAGCGCCTATGCTCTGTTCGGCCTCAGCGACGCCCTCGACACCGGCCTGGCCCTGCACCACCTGTCCACCGTCGAGCACATTCGGGAGGACAAGAAGGCCTTCGACATCGGTAGCCAGACCGACCTCAACCTCCGCGTTGCCTACTCGCTGCCCATTCCAGCGGTCCTCGTCAGCGTCCATGGAGAGGGTGGCCTGACCCTGTTCTCGCCCAGCAGCGAGATCCCCAAGCTGCCCCTGGACTCGGACAACCCGACCTACCGCACAGATCAGTACAACACCGACGACACATCCAACCTCGGCTGGAACGCCGGCGGTGGGTTCCAACTCGGTCTGTCCATCGTCCCCTTCGTCAATGTCTTCGTCGGCGTCGACTTCCAGTTCTACAGCGTGCAGCTGTTCAAGGGCTCGGACCTGAAGTCCGGTGATAACTTCACGGGCAGCGACGCCACCGACGAAATCGAGACCAATATGTCGGGCTCGCGCGTTCGCTTCGCGCTCGGCGTGGAGTTCAACCTGTGAAGCGACTGACTCTCCTGCTCGCCCTGCTCGCCGTGGCCCCAGCGCTGACCGCCTGCAACACCCCCGAGAAACAGATCACCAGCCGGATCCAGATCACGCTGGACGAATGCAAGGCAGCGGAGGGTGAGATCTACAAGGTCACCTTTGTGGAGGGAGATCCGTACGACATCTACAGGGTGCTGTGCGACCAGCCCATCACCGAGGTTGGCACGTTCGACCTCAACGGTGAGGGTGTCGTTGGTCCGTACCGGTTCCAATTCCGACAGAACGTCAAGGAGAACCGCTGGACCCTCGGCCGCGTCACCTGGCCGGAGATGGATGAGGCGGCCAATTACTTCAAGCAGGACGGCAAGGCCGACGCCGAGTACAAGCGCATTGACGAGCGCCTGAGCGTGGCCATGGGCCAGGCCCCCCAGATCAGCGACATCAAGGCCAAGCGCATGCACTACCTCATGGAGTGGCGCAGGTTGCACAAGGGCAAGCTGGACACCAACCCCACCAGCCTCGGGGTCGCAGAAGCTTTCTACAAAGAGGGCATCGCCATGGCCCAGAAGGACGGCGATACGGATCTGGAGGCGCGCATGCGGCTGATGGTCATCCAGTACTGGGACGCCAAGCGGCAGGTCGCGGACGACGCCGCCGCCCCCAACCCGCAGTGGCGCGAGTGGGAGGAGGCCGCGGTCAAGGCGATTGAGAAGGAGGCCAAGGACGCCCGGAAGGCTGGCGACAAGAAGCTGCAGGCGGAGAAACTCAAGGAGGCCGCCGCGCGCAGGAAGTCGATTCCCGATGTGGAGAAGACCCAGAACGAGCTGAAGGCTGTGTGGGCCGAGCGTGCCAA
>CALBXO010000899.1 GCA_937890335.1 uncultured Pseudomonadota bacterium
CTCCACGCTCCGGGCACAAATCGCGACCGCGACGTGGCCTGGGCGTGTGAGCTCGCCGGTGGCTCCCCCGAGATTGTGACCGTCCGGCAATTGCTCGGCGGAGACCGATCGCTCGACGACTACGCAATGCTGGTCGTCCCCGGTGGCTTCTCCTACGGCGACGACCTCGGCGCAGGTCGGGTGTGGGCCACGACTCTGCGACACGACCTCGGAGACAAGCTCGACGCCTTCGTCGCCTCCGGACGACCGGCGATCGGCATCTGCAACGGTTTCCAGGTCCTCGTGAAGACCGGCCTCCTCCCCGCTGGCCAGACCGGGCCGCAACGAGCCACTCTGACGCGCAACGACTCCGGCCACTTTGAATGCCGCTGGGTCTGGCTCGAGCCCAACCCCAACAGCCCGTGTGTCTTCACGCGGGAGCTCGACGCCCCCATCCACTGCCCCGTCGCCCACGGCGAGGGAAAATTCGTGGCGAGCGACGACGCAGAACACGACGCGATCGAGGCCCAGGGCCTGGTGGCGCTCCGATACACAGATCCCGAGGGCAACAGCGCTGGTTACCCGTGGAACCCAAACGGTTCCCGTGGAAACATCGCAGGGATCTGCAACCCCCAGGGCAATGTCCTGGGGCTCATGCCCCACCCCGAAGACCACATCAAACCCGAACAACACCCCGGTTGGCACCGGGGAGAACGCGGAAACCTTGGTCTCGGGCTCTTCCAGGCTGGTGTGAGGTACGCCAGCACTCTCTGAAGTTCATCCGCGGGCGTTCGCCCGCGATGGAGATTCGAGCTCATGACAGTTACAGCAGTGGTCGGCGCCCAGTGGGGCGACGAGGGCAAGGGTCGCGTAGTTGATTACCTGGCGCAGAAGGCCGACATGGTCATTCGCTTCCAGGGCGGCGACAACGCAGGGCACACCGTGGTCAACAGCTACGGCCTGTTCAAACTCCACCTGATCCCCTCCGGAATCTTCAACCCCAACGCGCAAGCGATCATCGGCGCGGGCACCGTGGTGAACCCCGGCGCGCTCCTGGACGAGATGAAACTCGTCACAGACGCCGGCGTCTCCGTGGACAACCTGTGGATCGATCGCAGGGCGCATATGGTCCTGCCGTACCACCGCGAGCTCGACGGCCTGCAGGAGACCGCCCGCGGCGGTCGTTCCATCGGCACCACCAAGCGCGGCATCGGCCCTTGCTACGCGGACAAGGCGGCCCGTCACGGGCTCCAGATTGGCGATCTGCAACACCCAAAATGGCTGCGTGAGCGCCTGGAGGGAGTCGTCGGCCGGATCAATTTCGCGCTGACGCAATACGACGCACCACCGCTGGACCTCGAAGCGCTCTACAACCAGTTGATGGAGTGGTCCGAGGCGCTCAGTCCGCGCATCATCGACACCCTTCCCCGCATCCAGGACGCCCAGCGCTGGGACAAGGAGATCCTGCTCGAGGGCCAGCTGGGCGTCATGCGCGACCTCGACTGGGGCATCTATCCCTACGTGACAAGCTCCAACCCCACCGCCAGCGCCGCCTGCATTGGCGCGGGACTTCCGGCCACGGCGCTCACCCGCGTAATCGGCGTCGTGAAGGCCTATTCCACGGCCGTCGGTGCGGGCCCGTTCCCGGTGGAGCTGCTCGACGCCGAGGGCGAGAAGCTGCGCGATGTGGGGCAGGAGTTCGGCGCGACCACCGGGCGACCGCGTCGCTGTGGCTGGTTTGACGGCGTGGCCATCAAATACGCCGCCTGGCTCAATGGCTTCACGGGCATCGCAGTCACCAAGCTCGACGTGCTGGACGACTTTGACGAGATCAAGATCTGCGTCTGCTACAAATACGGTGACCAGCTCGTCAATCAGATCCCGGAGACCGCCGTGCTCGAGCAGGTCGAACCTGTCTACGAGACGTGGGAGGGCTGGAAGCAGACCACCCGCGGCGCCCGCAAATGGGAGCACCTACCCAAGCAAGCGCGCCTGTTCCTGCACCGCATCTCTGAGCTGGCCGGCGCCCCCATCCAGTTCATCTCCGTCGGTCCGGAGCGCGACGAGCTGGTGGTCCGCTGATGGCCGAGCATTTTGATCACGACACCTACCTGAGCCCGTACACCTGGCGGTACGGCTCGACCGAGATGCGCACCATCTGGAGCGAGGCGGGCAAGCGGCGCCAGTGGCGGCGCATCTGGGTGGCCATGGCCGAGGCGCAGTGCGCTGCTGGGCTCGTCCGCCAGGACCAGGTGGAGGACCTGCGCAAGAGCGTCGACGACATCGACATCGCGCGGGCCCACGAGCTGGAGGAAGACCTCAAGCACGACCTCATGGCCGAGGTCCACACCTACGCGGAGAAGTGCCCCGTCGGCGGCGGCATCATCCACCTGGGCGCCACGTCCATGGACGTGGAGGACAACGCGGACGCGCTGCGGATGCGACAGGGTCTGGATCTGGTCATCGCCAAGCTGCGCACACTCATGCTCAGCTTCTGCGACAAGGTCGAGGCGACCGCGGACACGCCGTCCATGGCCTTCACGCATCTGCAGCCGGCCGAACCCACCACCGTGGGGTACCGGTTTGCCCAGTACCTGCACGACCTGCACTACGACTACATGGACCTCGTGCGCCTGCGCGAGCAGCTGCGCGGCAAGGGTTTCAAGGGGGCCGTCGGGACGAGCGCGTCCTACCACTCGCTCTTTGACGGCACCGACAGCACGCCGCAGGAGTTCGAGGCCACGGTGATGGCCGCCATCGATCTGCCGGCCTTCCCCGTCGCCACGCAGACCTACGCACGCAAGCAGGATTACCGGGTGCTGTCCGCGGTCTCCGGGCTCGGCCAGTCGCTCTACAAATTCGCCTTCGATCTTCGCCTCCTGCAATCGCCACCGCTCGGCGAGTGGGCCGAGCCGTTCGGGAAGAAGCAGATCGGGTCGTCCGCGATGCCCTTCAAGCGCAACCCAATCAACGCGGAGAACGTGGACAGCCTCGCGCGACTGCTTGCCACCCTGCCTCGCGTGGCCTGGGACAACGCGGCGCACAGCCTGCTCGAGCGCACCCTCGACGACTCGGGCAACCGCCGCAGCGTGCTGCCGGAGGCATTCCTGATCGTGGACGAGTGCCTGCGGCGAGGCCAGCGCCTCATCGACGGGCTGCGCATCGACGATCACGCCCGGGAGCGACTGTTGTCCGTGTACGGCACTTTCAGCGCGACCGAGGTCGTCCTGATGAAATGCGTCAAGCGCGGCGGCAACCGGCAGGACCTCCATGAGGTCATCCGCGAGCAGTCGCTGACGGCGTGGGCGGCGCTTCGCGAAGGCAAGCCCAACCCGCTGGTGGACCTGCTGTGCGCCGACGATCGGGTTCTCACCTACGCCTCGGCGCAGGAAATCCGCGGCTGGCTCGACGCCAGCGACCACCTGGGGGACGCGCCAATTCGGGCGCGCGCCCTGGCTAGCGAAGTTCGCAACACACTGGGCGATTGACCATGTTGACTCTCGAAGAGCTGCAATCCGCTTGCGACCACTGTCTGGCACACGCCGAGGTTCCGACCCTCGGCGATCGGTTCCAGGGCAAGGTCCGGGACATCTACCACACGGCCGACGGACGGCGCGTCCT
>CALBXO010000900.1 GCA_937890335.1 uncultured Pseudomonadota bacterium
GCGCGCGTTATGTAAGGCACGCGCTGGGACGGCGCAAGGGCCCTTGTGAAAAAATGGTAGCCCTGCACCCTTGTTGCCGTCATTGTCGGCGTTCATTCGAACTCAAGGCGGTGTATGTAGACCCGTGCTCAGGATCTGCCTCCGCAGAGTGGGCTCGACTTCTGGGGCCCAATCTGGAAGAAGAGCGGCATGAGGATCATCTACATCGACGCCGACGCCTGCGCCGTCAAGGACGAGATCTATCGCGTCGCGACCCGGTATCGGTGGCACGTTGTCGTGGTCGCCAACCACTACATCAACATCCCCCGCTCCGCCCTGATCAGCTCCGAGGTGGTCAGTCAGGGGGCTGATGTCGCCGACGATCTCATTGTGGAGCGTGCCGAGCCCGGGGACATCGTCATCACCTCCGACATCCCTCTCGCCTCGCGCGCGCTGAGTAATGGTGTGTTGGTGCTCGGGCAGACGGGCAAGGAGTTTGAGGACGCCTCCATCGGCAACGCTCTGGCGTCCCGCGAGCTGTCCGCGCACCTCCGGGAGATGGGCATCGACACAGGCGGCCCCAAGCCCATGTCCAAGAAGGACAAATCAAAGTTCCTCGGCAAGCTTGACGAGCTGGTAAACCGGGTCCAGCGCCAATACCCGCCGGACCCGTAGCGGTTCGGAGCGTGTGGTTGCGCTCGGGTGCGCAGGGGCGGGCTCGAGTGACGCGGCGTTCAGGTCGCGGGTTGAGAAGACCGACCCTGTCAGGCCTTCTTCAGGAACTCAGTCTTGAGCATGATGGCCATCTTGTTGACCTTGCCCTCGATGTGGGTCGGGTCGCTGCCGGTGCGGATGTTCTTGACCAGGGTGCCGCGCTTGGCGGTGAAGCCCGCCCCCTTGACCGCGAGATCCTTGATGAGCGTCACCGAGTCTCCGTCCTGCAAGACGGTACCGTTGCTGTCGCGCGGCTGCTCGTCCGTGTCCGCCTGCGCGAGGCCGCGTCGTGCCCACGCCAGGTTCTCCTCCTCGAGGTAGGCCTGCTCCAACACCTCTGCGGCCCAGGCGTCCGCCAGGCGATGAAGGAGCCGGTAGCTGAGGACCTGAACCGCTGGCACCTCAGACCAGATGGTCTCTCGCAGGCAATTCCAATGTGCGCCGTCGGGGTCTTCCCCCCCGCGGGCGGCGGGTGCACAGGCAGCGCAGAGGTGAACGCTCGTCGCCGGGTCTGACGTGTCGTCGCCGTCTACAGCGACCAGGGTGAGGTCGTGCTCCATGCCGCACAGTTCGCACGCGCCGCCGGATCGGGCTGAAAGGTCCATCGTCGCTCCGAAATAGGCGGCCGGCACGACCGCGGGCCCGTTCTAGTGCGGCCCGGCGGTGTTGTCACGCGCGGCCTGTGACTCCGCACAGCGTGTTCATCGCAGTGGCACCGTGGAGGGCATAGAGCGCGAGCTGTTTACGCTGACCGGGTCTCACCCCGGTCAGAAGCACTGGGCCTGCATCAGCTCCGTGAAGACCACTTGTGGCGCGGAATTGGCGGTCTGCGACAGCACGAAGTCCACGTCGCCGTCCCTGTCCAGGTCCCCCGCAGCCACACCGATTGCGCTGGGTACCAGATTCTCGGGTGCGATGGGCCTTCCGAGGGGGAGCGAGCCGCTGGCGAGGTAGATGAGCAAACCGTCCCCTCCGGCGGACGAGATGACATCGGGCCGCCCGTCGAGGTTCACGTCCGCCACCTCTACCTCGGCCACCACCTCGGCGTCCGGGGTTTGGGGTTCCGGGTCGAAGGTGATCGGCCCGGTTCGGCGGTAGACGCGGGTTCCATCCCGGCTCCCCGCAACGAGATCCAGCATCGAGTCGCCGTCGAGGTCGACCAGGGCCAGAGAGGTCAATGGGAACGCACTGGCGGGGATGTTGTCGCTGAACTCGAGCGTCGCGAGGCCGCCGAGCCAGATGTCCACGCCGGCAGTTCCCACAGTGACCAGGTCGATCAGTCCATCGTCGTTCAGGTCGTTGAATACGGCCTCGTTCACGGTCTGCGCCGGGTGCATGATGGGCTCCTTCGTGAACTCGCTCTGGCCGCCCGTCCAGAGCTCGGACGCCAGACTGTCTTTGCTCCGAAAGATGTCCGCGAATCGGTCGCTGTTCAGGTGACCCACCGCTACATGGTGGTCCTGCGTCGTCCCGAAGTTGAACTGGAGAGCGTGAAACTCGCCGGTGCCGTCGTTGATCCAGATTCCGGTGGGCGCGTTGTAGTTTGCAAAGACAATGTCGTCGTCCCCGTCGCCATCCATGTCCGCGATGGTGACTTTCCGCCCGTCTGTGTTTCCATCCCCCAACGAGATCGCAGTCTGAAAGCTCCCGTCGCCATTGCCGAACGCGATCTTATTGGATTGCTCACGGTCGGAGATCGCCAGATCGAGGATGCCGTCGCTGTTGAAGTACCCCAGCGCCACGTTGTAGCCGTTGCCGACACCGTCAACGACGGGGCCTACGGACAGCTGGACCATCCGTGGGTTCGGCGTGCCTGGGCAGTTGTCGCACGCGTCAGGGACGCCGTCGCCGTCGCTGTCCAGCGGATTCGTGTCCGGCGTCCTCGGGCAGAGGTCGCAGCCGTCGCCCAGGGAGTCCCTGTCCCCGTCGAGCTGCTTTGGGTTTGCCAGTGTCGGGCAGTTGTCGCAGGCATCTCCATGGCCGTCGGCGTCGCCGTCCTCCTGGTCCGGATTCGCGACGGAGGGGCAGTTGTCCACGTCCGTTGCGATCCCGTCCTCATCCTCGTCATCGAAGTCCGCGTCGGGTTCAGGGGCGTCTGTGTCGACTGGCGCATCGGGGACATCGGCGCCGTCTGCGTCTCCGACATCATCTGGGTCTTCGCGGGCGTCGACCGGTTCGGGCGTATCGGGCTGGCCGTCCGAATCCGCGCTGTCACCCTGGTCCGCA
>CALBXO010000901.1 GCA_937890335.1 uncultured Pseudomonadota bacterium
GCGTCAAGCGCCGGCCGCGCCGAAGGAGATCTGGAGGGGGGTGAGATCTGGCGGCCGCCGTGGGCGCTGCACCTCCCGGTCGCGCCGGTGCGGCGGCTGTACTCTGCCCGGCGAAGCCGTCATGTTAGGCGCACGCACAGATGCACGAAGTACGCTGTACTCTCTCGAACAATGAAGACGACATGCCATTGACCAGACGCGGGTTCCTTGGAGGAACCCTGGGGACCAGCCTGACCTTGATGTTCGGCTGTGGTGACGAGGACGCCGGCAACGGTGGGTCCAACAACGGGTTCGCCAACAACGGCGCCAACAACGGTGCCAACAACGGTGCCAACAACGGTGCCAACAACGGCGGCAACAATGGCGTCAACAATGGCGCCAACAACGGCGCCAACAACGGCGCCAACAATGGCGCCAACAATGGCGAGAACAACGGCGCCAACAACGGCGCGAACAACGGCGGCAACAACGGCGAGATAGAGTGCCACGACGCGTTCGTCGGTGGGACGATGCTCGGCGTTGCCTCGTTCGTTGGTGAGTACGAGGGGCGGTTTGAACAGCGGACCGGTCGCGGCCACGACGGGCGCCTCCTGACAAACCTGTCCAAGATCGAGCCCGGCACGACCGCCGTATCCAACGACACGTTCTACATCCGCACGCACTACCCGGACCAGATTGACCCAGACCTGCCCTGGACGATTCAGATCGGTGGTCTGGTGGAGGAGGAGGTGACTCTGGCCATCGAGGACATTCTCCCGATGGCCGAGCCGCAGGGAAACTACGTCCTCGAGTGTTCGGGCAACACGTACCACGGCAGCTTTGGACTGCTGAGTGCCGCGGATTGGGGCGGCGTGTCGCTGCTGGACATCTTCCAGATGGTGGACATCAAACCCGAGGCGACGCGCGTCCTTATCTCCGGGTTTGACGAGCACTCGCACGTCAGCACGCACTCCATGCCGACCGCCAGCTGGGTGTTTACGCTGGAGGAGATTGAGGAGGCGGGAGGGTTCCTCGCCACGACGATGAATGGCGTACCGGTGCCGCCGGATCACGGCCAGCCCGTGCGGCTGTACATGCCCAATTGGTACGGCTGCTGCAACATCAAATGGGTCAACGAGATCCGCTTCGTGGACGACTCTGAGCCGGCCACGCTGCAGATGCAGGAGTTCGCCCAGCGGACGCACCAACGCGGTGTCCCGACCATGGCGCGGGACTACGTGCCGGCCACGATGAACCAGTCAGCGATGCCCATCCGGGTCGAGAAATGGCGCGTGGATGGTGAGCTGCTCTACCGGATCATCGGGATCATGTGGGGTGGGTTTGAGGTCACCAACGACCTGCTCATTCGCTTTGACCCTCGGGAGTTCTGGGCAGACGTGGACGTGTGTCCGGGCATGAAAGACAACAATGGCTGGACGGTGTGGCAGCACGCTTGGAAGCCGTTCCGGGTCGGTGAACACACGATCGCGATGCAGATCGACAACGCCAACGTGCCCACCAACCGTCTGGACGGCGGCTGGTACGAGCGTCGCGTGTTCATCGACGAGATCTGAGGCAGTGGGCAGCTCAGCGGGCGGCTTCGGCGCCCCGCGTCTGGCAGATTCTTGCGGCCTCCTGCGCGCCCTCTGACAGGGCGCACGCTCCGCTTCCCCGACAGGCTTCCACGTAGGACCAGCACTCACCGTAGCTACGGCTCGCCGTTGCCTCCAGCTCGTCAGCCTTGCTGTCGATTGCCTCCCGGTAGATGCCGATCTGCTCCGGAGTCAGGCCCGGCGGGGTCTCGCTGTCCCTGAGCGCCTGCGCCAGATCCCAGGCCAGGCTCCCCTCGAAGTGCCAGCCGCGCACGACCATCGAAGGATCGCCAGAGGACTTCAGTCGGGTGAGTGACGGCCGGGCCGCGAACAGCACCTCAACCCGTTGCTGGAGTGTGCGGGTCATCGTTTCGGTCGGCATGCGCAACGGCATGGCCGCGGCCTGGTCGCGCAGCTCCACGAGGCGCTCAAGCGCGGCTGTGTCCGTTTTGGGCTCGGGCTGGGCGGAGGGCTCCGTCCACTTGTCCGGGGCGGCACCCGACGATATCAGCAGGCGGCTCTTGGGCTCTTGCTCCATGGCCGGTGCTGGGTTGGCGCAGCCAGCGACGGCGCAGAGCCCGAGCCCGATCAAAAGCATCAGCGTGTTCCTCATGTCGGCTCCCAAGAGGCGTAGTTGTGACGGCTGGCCAACTCCGCGCGCTCCTCGTCGTGGTCGGTGTGCCCCAGGAACCGGGCCACGGCAAGGACACGGTAGCGGTGGTAGGGCACTTGGGCCGTGCGGCTCTTGTGAAGCGCCTGGTCGAGGTGCGCGACCTTGCCGCGCGCATCCCCGCGGTTGTGGGCTGCGAGGGCCTGCCAGGCGTGGACGAGGCAGGCTTCGTAGTCTGGGGCGGAATCGATGAGATCCTCGGCCGCCTTGGACACGGCCTCCGCGGCGTGGACCGCGGACTCGGGGGAACACGCGGCGGCTTCCAGCAGTGGCAGGTTCCACATGGCTCTGTGCCACGAGGACATCTGGCATCCGGCGGTGTGCATGGCTGCGGTCCTCTGCGTGACATGCTCCACGACCGCGCGGTACTCCGAGCGCCCGCACAGCACGGCGAGCTGGGCGACCTCGAGGTTGAAGCGCGACTGGGTCACCGGCTCCTCGGCCACGCATTCGCGCCACTGATCAAGCAACTCAGCAGCGACATCGATCTGGCCCTGTTCGAGGAGCCGAAACACATGGACCTGGGCGCCGCGACTGTAGCGAACGATGTTGTCCGAGCCCGCCGCAATGAGTTCGCCGCCAAGCTCCAGCGCGCGTTGCGAATCGCCCGCGTAGTGGCACGCCAGGATCAGCCAGTGTCGCGCCATGAAGCCGTCGTATTCGTCGTAGCGCCCGCGCAGTCTGGCCTGCCGGACGACGTTCTCCAGCTGGGCGCGCGCCTCTTTCCAGCGACCCGCGATCCAGTTCACAAATCCCCTGATGCCGGCGATGCGCATCTCGAGGGCAGGGTCGTCGCAGTTGCTGGCGAGCGCGGCGGCCTCTTCCAGCATGGTTGTCGCCTTGTCGAATCGGTTGGCTGAGCGCGATGCGATGGACAGAAACGCGGCCTCGAGGCAGCGGTCCATGGCACGGCAGCGGTCGTCGGAACAGCGCCGAGCGGTGAGCTGGTAGCGCATCTGTGCCTCGGCCATGTACAGCGGTCGGACCATCGCGAAGTCCGTGAAGATGTGCTCGAAGAGCAGCAACCGGGCACGGTCCGCGTGGGAGGGGGCGCGGCGCAGCATCCTGGCGTCGGGGAGCAGGGACCACGCCTTGATGCGAACGCGAAGCTGCGTCAACGTCCGGACCGCCTCCTCCGGTGTGCGGCGCAGCGTAAGGCCCAACGTCCCGAGCAGACGTTCGAAGAGCTCCTCGCCCTCGTGCAGCCGTCCGGCGCGGATCTGGCTGCCCGCCAGCTCCACGCTGGTGGTGAACCGAAGCGCCGCGAACTCATCTGATCCATCCGGGAAGGTCAGCTCGTCGTTGCCGCCCACGGCGTCAATGGCAGCTTCGAGCGCGGTGTGGGACGCCGCTGTGTCCCCCATCAGACCTCTGAGCTCCGCCAACCGGCGCCATGTCCGTGCGATCTCCAGGCCACCGATGTCGCGGGATGCGAGCGCCGCCGCGTACAAATCCGAAGCGGCCTCCCAGGCGAGGCGATCCGCGGCCTCCTCGGCGGCGATGCAGCCGTATTTCCAGGCGCGGCCCAGGTCCTGGGCCGCGTCCCAGTGGAAGTAGAGAGCGTCGGCGGGCAGGCGGGCGTCGGGGTCCTCGAGTGCCGTGAGCTCCAACGCCAGGCCGATGGCCTTGTGGCGGGCAACGATCTCGTCATCGGTCATGCGATCCTGTATCGCCTCGCGATGGTACCGGTGCGCGATCTCGATGTTGATGGTACCCAGAGATGGCAGATCGTCGGAGCTGAGGTCTGGCGCCGGTGGGTTCACGATGTGAACCAGATGCGCGTCGGCCAGGGCGTCCGCCGCCTGGAAGAATACCGCCGCAGGCAGCCCCGCAGCGGTCCGCACGGTGGGTAGCGCCAACGGGCCGCGACACACAGAGACCAACTCCAGGACCAGGGTCTCGTTCGCGCCGAGCCGTTCGATGCGTGCGTCGAAGAGCGAGCCTGGGGTGCTGTCGCCAAACAACGGGATTCCCGCGAGCGCGCTGTGGGACAACTCCTGCGCGAGCAGCAGGTTGCCGCCGGCGACGGCGGCGACGGCGTTGCGGATCTCCGGCGAATCGACCCCGTGGGCAAGGACAGCGTTCGCGACGGCGTCCGGTGGCAGCGGGTTCAGCTGGATGGTGTCGGTGGCGTTGATCGGCAGCGCCGGGGCCGTTTTGACGTCCCTGACGCTGACGCAGACGAGCAGCGGCGTGCGCAGATTGCTGCGCAGGACCTCGGCCAGCAACAGCGCATCCTCGGCGCCGCTCCATTCCCAATCGTCGATACACAGCATCACGGGGCGCCGCCTGGCCGCGGCGCCAATCAGGCGGGCGACCGCTTCGAGCGCAACCGCGCGCGTGCTGCGGCTGTCGAGCTTCTTGGGTTCGGGGGCCTTGGACGGGTCCTGCCAGAGTCGGGTCAGCGGCAACCGGAGCACCGCGAACACGCGCGCCGCGTCGGCGAGGGGACGCGCCAGCGGTAGGAGATCGGACAGCGGCCAGGTCTGCAGCTCGGCACAGAGTCGATCGACGAGCGGATCAAACGTACGGTAGGGGACAACCTCACGCTCGTAGCACCGACCCTGGAGGACGGTGAAGCCCCAGTGGCGAGCGGTTGCGGTGGTCTCCTCCAGAAGCCGGCTCTTGCCGACTCCCGTGGGTCCCGAGAGGACGAGCCCCGACAGGCCGCCTGCGTCAGCCCGCCGCAGCGCCACGCGACAGATGGCGAGCTCGGTGGCGCGGCCCACGAGGGTCGATAGGCCTGTGATGGTCTCCGTGTCGCGGGAGGGCGTCGCGTCGAGCAGCAACGCCTCGCGGATTTGTTGCAGCGTGGGGCGATCTGACGGCGCCTTGCGCAGCATCCGCGCCACCGTCTTGGTCAGCGATCCCGGCAGGTCGGGCCGCAGGACACGTAGTGACGGAGGGGCTCGGTGACGGTGCGCGTCCACGATCTGGCTGGTGTTGCCACCAAACAGCGGTTCGTCGGTGAGGGCCTCGTGGATGATCACGCCAAGGCTGTACAAGTCTGCGGCGGGGGTGATGACTGCTGCGCCGGTTGCGGCCTCTGGAGAGACGTAGGCGGGTGTCCCCAGCGGCCTCTCCGGCGCCCTCTGACCGACCTCCTGCAGAATACCAAAATCGACGAGCGTCACGTCGCCATCGGGCGTCACGAGGATGTTCTGGGGCTTGAGGTCGCGGTGGACAATGCCGTTGGCGTGCAGGTGCTCGAGGGCGTCCAGAATCTGCGCCAGCAGCGGGCGCAGTGTCGTCAATTGCGCCGGACCGGTCGGGTCGCTTCCGGTGGTCTGGGCCAGATGGAGATCCAGCGTCGTCCCCTCAATGAGCTCCATGGTGAAGAAGACGTGGGGCTCGCGGACGAAGAGGTCGTGAACCCGGACCAGGTTCCGGTGGCGCAGCTGGGAGACGATGCGAAACTCGCGCTTGAACCGGAACAGGCCATCCCAGCCGCCCGTCTGCCACGTCTTGAGGGCGACCCGCGCGCCGAGATCCCTGTCCTCCACCTCGTAGACATTGCCCATGCCGCCGGCGGCGATTCGCCGGATGAGCGTGAACCGGTCCGTGTTGCCAAACGGCAGATGGTTTTCGGGTGTGACCATCAGGGACCCACGCTGGCGTGCTGGACCATCAACCGACTTCGAGCCCCAGGGCGCTGAGCGCGATCCCGATCCGCTGCGCTTTCTGGGGTTCCCCGGCGCTGTCCCAGAGGGCCTGCGCCAGCGAATACGCGGTACTCGCCAGCGCCCGCTGACCGGCGGAAATGGCGAGGCCCCCGGCGCGCTCGGTGCAGAAAGCCAGGTCCTGCAGGACGGGCGCGTGGCCAGCGGTGGGTGTGAAACCGCCGAGGTTTTCGGAGGCCAGCTCAAACTCGCGCTCGCCGGCGCAGGCGATGCCGAGGAGCAGGGCAATCAGCGCAGTGAGAGGGTTTCTTCCCTTGAGATCCGGCCGCGTCGCTGCGAGCTCAGCGGTCCGCTCAAGCACTGCGCGCGCGTCGGCGTACCGGTCCTGTTCAAACGCGGCGCGTGCGCAGGCGGTGAGGGCGAGGATGCACGCCGAGTAGTCGCCAGCGAGCAGCAGGTGACCAACGACAACCGGGTCATCGGCAGTGCGGGTCTGGGCCAGGAACTGGGCGCAGAGACGATGGGCGGGCGCCGTGCGCGCGTCGTCGGCCATGGCGCGCAGAGCGCTCTGGTGGGAGAGCGCATGGGTGAACTCCCAGCCGTCTTCGGTCCGGACTGCCACACCCTCATGGCACAGCGCGGACACCAGGCGGGGCGTGGGCGTGACGCCCGCGTGCGTGCACAGGGCCAACCACGTGACCTCCGGAACGCGGCGCCCGAGGATAGCGGCCAATTCCACGGCGCGTCGGTCGCCGCGGGGACGCCTCTCCAACGTGCGTCGCAGCCGCTGCTGCCACAGCGCATGAATGTCGTCGGGGAGCTCCAGTTCGCCCGTTTGGAGCGCAAAGCTTCCGCCTCGCTGTGCGAGGACGCCGCGACCGACGAGGTCTCCGACCAATTGCACGGCGAACATGGGGTTGCCCTCGGTCCGCGCGGCGATTTCATCCGCCAATTCGCCGTCGAGGTGCAGCATGCTGTGCACCAACTCGGCGTGCGCTGCGGGGGCCAGCGGCGGGATGTCCAGCGTGGTCGCGGCGGCGAACTCCTCGATCTGACGCAGGACCGAGCGGACGGACTCCGCGGAGAGTTGCGTGGGACGGCCGCAGGCCAGAAACAGCACCGGAATCCGCGGCCGGTTGGACAGCACATGCCGGACCCAGCGGAGCGTGGCGGCGCCGTGATGGACGTCGTCAAGGCGCACGATGATGGGTCGGGGCTGTCCGGACACCTCAAGAACCCGCGTCGCGATGCGAGCTGTGTCCGCGTCGTTGGGCTCCTCGCCCCGAGTCGGGTCCAGAAAGCTGGCCAGCGCAGCCGTCTCCTCCAGGCTGAGCCCGCCCCGCTTGACGATGGCCAGATCGAGCCGCCGATCCAGCTTGGCTCCGTGGAGGCCATGTGAGCCGAGCGCCTGCCCCACCGCGTAGCGCAGACCGTCGTAGCGACCCGTATCTCCACGATGGCGCGCGGTCCAGACCTCGGCTGATCCCAGCTCCCGCGCACGGCGGCACAACCAATCCAGGAGCGCCGTCTTGCCCGTGCCGGCCTCCCCCCGGAGAAGGATGAACTGTGCGGCGTGGGAGGTGTGCACGCTGCGCAACCGGGCCCAGAGCGTGTCCTGTATCGCGCCGCGGCCCACCAGCGCGTGGTCGCGCACGCCAAACAGCCCCAGACCCGCGCCGGCAAGGGGCGGACTTGCGTCGCGCCGTGTCCTCGGCTCCCAGTGCGCGGGAATGGGCGGCACTTCGGAGTCCAGTTTCGCTGCCTTGCCACTGGGGGCTGGTTCGAAGAACAGGGCGTCGAGCGGGGCGGGCGCCTCCACCACGGTGTCGGCACCCGAATCGTCGAACCGAAACGTCAGGGTCTGGAGCGCCGACGGCGTCGGTCTGCCCTGACGCACCTCGGGGAGGCCGCGCACGCTGGCGCCAGCGATTCGTTCCAGTGCGTAGGCGGCGTCGGCTGCGCATTGGAACCGCGACGAAGGCTCTTTGCGCAACAGCACCCGAACCCAGGCCTCGAGGGCTTCGGGGACCATGATCTCCGGGGTGAACGCGGGCGGCGTGGCGCTGATGTGGGCGGTGATGAGGCTGAAGATGTCGCCGCGCCAAGGGGGCGCGCCGCACACGAGGTACCAGGTCAGACACCCGACGGAGTACAAATCGGTCCACGGGCCGTAGTCGCGCCACAGTCCGCGCAGCTGCTCGGGCGCCATGTACTGCGGCGTGCCGCTGGAGTCCTCCGTCATGCCCGAGGTGGTGTCGCGGCTGTCGCGGGCGTGGGCGATGCCAAAATCGGTCAGGCGGACGTCGTTGGGCGCGCCATCAGGCATTCGCAGCACGTTGGCTGGCTTGAGGTCTCGGTGAATGATGCCGCGCGCGTGGGCGTGGGCCAATGCATCGAGCAGGCGCATCAAGGTGTCGCGCAGGTCGGGCCACGCAAGCGGCTCAGGGAGGCCCTTGAGCGTACCATCCCCGCGCTCCATCACCAGGTAGGGCGAGCCCTCCACCAGTTCTCCGGCGGGCGCCGCCGCCGCAGTGCTTTGGTCCAGGACGCCGCAGTCGTGGACGCGGATGATGCCCGGATGATCCAGAGCGGCGACCGCGCGCACCTCACGCGTGAACTCGTCCACATAGGTGGGGTCCTTGGCGTAGCGGGCCGTGATGACCTTGCAGGCGATGCCCAACCCGGATTGGGCGTGGTGTCCGCCCCAGACTTCACCCATTCCCCCCGAGGCAATGTGCTCGGTCAGGACAAAGGGCCCCAATGGAATGCGCGTGGTCAATGTGAGGCTCGACGGGGGATGGGCATGGCCGGATTGTAGCCGGTTTCCGCCTCTGCGCACCATTGGTGCGGGAAGTTGCGCTCGTCGGCGCGGCGTTGGACACTCCGCGCATCCAGGGGAGTATTCCGGTGAAGACACAAACGCATCGAGTGGTGGTCGCGATGGTGACGATGGTCTGCGCCGTCGCCGTGTCGGGGTGCTGCTGCAAGCCCGAGAACCTGCCCATCGGCCTACCGGGGGCATCGGACGGCGCCGGGGACGCTGCTGTGCCGGATGGCGGGGCGGACATCTCCACGGAGACCGTCTTCGTGCCGGGGCCTTCGCCGTCCCTGTCCGACGTGGCCCGCGGCCGGCCGCCGCTCGTGGTGGTGGCGGCGCTTCGCGATCTGCAGTCCGTGCTCACCGCCCCCGATTCCGACACCGACAAGAAGCGCTTTGAGGAGCTGGGGTGGACCGCGGGCTGGGATCCGACGCGGCTCGGTCTGGACGGAGTCTCCGACGTTGCTGGGGCCGTGACGGTCCGGGGGTGGGCCCGCACATCCAACGACGTGGTTGAGTTTACCCGGCGGTTGCGATCGTCCGAGCGGTTTGCCGACGTGACCATCGGGAGCACGGTGGAGTCTGGCGCGGGGAAGACACAGGACTGGACGGTGACGGCGCGGCTGGTGCCACCCACTGACAAAGCATCCGACGCCGAACCGGCGGGGATGGACATGGCGGATCTGCTCGCCGGACTCAACGGGCGGGCGCGCGTGGCGGACGTACAGGTCACCGAGTTCAAACCCTCGGACCCCGTGGAGCGGCTCGGGTTCGCGGAGCGGCGGTTGAACCTGGGTGTTCGGGGCGGCTACGTGGGGTACGTCACGTTCTTCGAGGGGCTTCCCGAGGTAGACCCTGGGCTGCGCGTGGGCGACTTCTCGATTGGTCGCGGGGCCGGAGAGGCGCGCGGAGGAGGTATGCTGACGGGGCGCGTGGAGCTTTTTGCCTACGCGAAGTCGGCGTCGGGCTCCGCGGTGGACGGTCAAGACAAGGAACAGGACGCGGGGCCGTAGCCACCCCTCCAGCCCGGTTCCGACACCGGGAGACTGTAGCCGATGGGACCGCGGCGTGGTGCGTGTGTCCACGCCGGCCCAGATTCAGCCAAGTGCCACCTCGGGCAGTGCGCCGCTCACCCGGTAGCTACCTGTTGCAGCGCGTCGCTGTGGTCGCGCGCGCGCTGGGCCAGCCCAGGATTACCGCGGCGGGCGCAGAGGTCGGCGAGCGCCTGTGTGGCCCGGACATCGTCCAGGTATGCTGACCTGTTCTCCCCAAACCAGGTCAGCGCGAGCAGCAGCGCCGCCTCGCACTCCTTCCACGCGCACCGGTCCGCGTCGAGCACGGCGCGCAGGATGCAGACTGTGTGGGTCAGCCACGCCTGGCCGCGCTGTGTGGCGAGTTGGTCGGCGACCGCTACGTGTGGCGCCATGCTGCGGTAGTCATGACGGGCCAGCAGGCACAGGGCGACGTTGACCCGTGCGACGGCTTCGTGCACGGAGCCGGCCGCGGTGTAGAGGGCCATGGCGCGGCCATAAGCGCGCTCGGCCTCCTCCGCGTTCCCGGTGATTCTGTGGAGCTCGCCAAGTCCATTCCAGGTGTCTGCCAGGAGGTTTCGGTCGCCCAGTGCGCGCGCTGAAGGAAGGCATTCGCGGTAGTGTCTCTCCGCTTCTGCCAATGCGCCGCGTGCGGTGGCGAGGTACCCAAGATAGAGCCGTGCGTGAATCTCCTTTCTCCCGTCGCCAATCCGCTGGTAGGTGGCCAGGGCGTCACCGAAGGCCTCCTCGCAGTCGGACAGCGCCCCCTTGCGCATCAGCACCTCCGCCAGCGAGACGCGGGCGTCGGCGACGCCCACGGGGTCCGCGGCGTCCTCTGCCAGTTTCTGGGCGCGCCGGAAAGCCGCGGCGGCGTCGTCGAGTTTTCCGAGGTCAACCGCCTGGCGCCCCTGTGAAATCAGTGCCTTGGCCAGCAGGGGGGAGTCTCCCAATTGCGCCGCGCGGGACCGGGCGCGGGCCGTGGTGGCCACGGCCTCGTCCATCTTGCCCTCCAGCCGCAAGAGATTGGCCTGCAACAGCCACGCACGCACCTGCACAGACGGCGACGCGCCATCTTGGACCGGCACCACCAGCAGGCGACGCGCCGACTCCAGATCCCCGGATTGTCTTCGTGCCAGCGCCGCCTCGAGCAGGAGGGGTGCAGCGCGGGAGGGCTCGCCGGCGGCGACCAGGTGCAGCCCCACGCGTTCGGCGACGTCGGCAGGCAACGCCGTGGCGTGCAGTGCGGCCAGGGCGCGGGCGCAGACCGCGTGGCAAGCGTTGAGGCGCCCCTCCGCATGCAGGTCGGTCATGAGCGCCTCGCGCAGCGCGTTGTGCACAAACCCGACCTGGCCCGGCCCGCGGTCTTCCATGAGGCGCATGGGCAGCAGCGGGTTGTCACGCACGTCGAGGTCCAGGCCCACGTCTCGCAGGCACGCGGCCCACTCGTCGAGGTGAAGATCGCGGCCCAGGACCGCGGCGATGTGCAGCGCCCGCCTCCATCCGGGGCGGCTGCGGGCGAGCGCGCGTTCGATGCGCTCTTGCCACACGTCCGTCAGCGTAGCCAGGGAGCCCGACATCGCGTGGGTCTGATCCGTCCCGGCCGCGTCGGCCCAGCCTCGGATGAGTTCAATGGCAAACAACGGGTTGCCACCGGCGCGGTCGAGCAGCGCCGTCTCGTCGCCCAGCTGCGGGGCCAGGCTCCGAACGAGCTGGCGCATCTCGTCCCGCGGGAGGGGCTCGAGCTGGACGCGCCTGACAGCGGGGTGGCTCGTCAACTCCGTGAGCGCGTGCCATTCCACGGGATGCTCCACAATCTCCTCGTCCGACGCGGTCCCGACGATCAGGCAGGCGGGCGAACGGTCGCCGAGGCCAACCAGGTGGCCAAGCAGGCTGATCGCGTCCAGGGAGAACTCCAGATCCTCGAGGACGATGACCAGCGGCCTGTCGTCGGTCACGCATCGCAGGAGGCGCGCGGCGGTCGCGTAGCGTTCGCGTGGGGAGGCGAACCGCACCTGACTGCTGGAACGGTCTCCGAGCACCAATGCCTCGAGCGCGAGGTTGTCCGCCGGGTCGCCACCGTGCCGGGCGAGTACGGCAGCCGCGCGGTCGGCGATGTCCCTGTCCGCACGTTGGACCCGCAGCAGGGACGCGATCAGACCACGGACGCTGCCGAGCGCCCCGGAATCGGGGCCGTGCGCTACCCTCGCGACCCGTGCGGCGCCGAGCTCAAAAGCGCGCTCGCAAAGCCATGCGGTCAGCGCAGATTTTCCGGTCCCGGAAGGGCCGCGGAGGAGTATCGCTGCGCAGTGTCCGGTCCGCGCGACCGCGCCGAGGGCGTTCCACAGCAGGTCTCGCTCGGCGGCCCGACCGACGAGAGGGATTCTGCGGTAGGGAAACAGGGAGCCCAGCCGAGGTTTTGCGGCCGGGGCGTCGTCCATGCGCCACTCGGCGGGCATCAGGGGTCGTGTCCGGGCGACCTGGTGCGCGGCCGCGTCACCGCCGTGGGCCCGGTCACTGCCGACCGTGATATCGGTGCCCGCGATCACTGACAAGGGCCCGGCTTGTGGTGCTGACTTCACATACTCCAGCGTCCGTGTGAAGACGCGCGTCACCGGCTCGCGCAGTGCGACGTAGTCGCTGGAATCGCGAAGGGAGGGCTCGACCGTCAACCCCGATACCGACCGGATCGCCTGGTCCGCGTCGGCGGCAAACAGGAAACGGTCTTCCAGTCGTTTGCACAGCAACCGGCGCAGCCACGCTTCGACTCCTATCGGTACTGGCACGCGTGGCGCGAACGCCGGTGGATCGTCCCGCAGATGCGCCAGGGCCAGCGCGGTCGTGGAGCCGCCGCTGAACGGCGGGGCGCCCGTGAGGAGACTCCAGACCAGGCAGCCCAGAGCGTAGAGGTCCGTCCAGGGTCCGTGGTCGCGCCAGGCCCCTTGGAACTGTTCCGGTGCCATGAAGTGGGGTGTGCCGAGGACGCCGTCGTCGCGGTGGCCCTCCAGGGCGTGCGCGATGCCAAAGTCAGTGAGTTTGACGACCAGGCAGCCGTTGTCCTCGGTCAAGAGAACGTTTGCCGGCTTGAGATCCCTGTGCACCACGCCGCGCGCGTGCGCGTGGGCGAGCGCATCCAGCAGCGCGCTGATGACGCCGGCGACCTGCGGCCATTCGAGCTGCGCGATCTCCGCCAGGGTCCCTCGGTCGCAGAACTCCATGACGAGAAAGGGGGCACCTGCCACGAGCGCCCCGCCGGTCTGCTGTTCCAGGTGCGTGGGTACGATCCCGTGATCCAGGAGCGCCACGATGTGCGGATGCTCCAGCCCTGCCATGGCCCGGAGCTCGGCCTCGACGCTGCGAATCACGTTGAGGTCGCGGCGCGGGCCGGCGCTGAGAATCTTGGCGGCGACGCATTGTCCGGCGCCGTCGATCGCCTCCCACACCTCGGCCATGCCGCCGCGCCCGACCGGTCGCCGCAGCGCGTAGCTGCCAAGGCGAAGCGTGCCGTCGGAGCTCACGGGACGGGATAGATGTGGAGCTGGAAGGACCCGGCCTCCTCCGCGGCAAACGCGGAGACGACGATGGTGACGGACTCGCCTTCGTCAATGCGCAGACGAATGCTCGAGCTGCTGATGGGGCCAAGATCGTCGTGACAGCCAAACTCGCGGTCGGCGTCGCAGTCGCCGGGGAAGAGGGTCAGGACCGTGTCTGTCTCCGAGCCGTAGGTCGTCAGGTAGAACTCGCCCGACGAGGGGGCCGTCCACAGCAGGGACGTGTCGGCCGTGTCCGCTCCCAGGCCAAGGCGCAGGCACTCGCCCGGTCGCCAATCGTTGGTGGCGTCCGCGAGTGAGCCCACGATGACGGGGATGCCAAGGCTGCTGCCGAGGTTGCCGTCGGCGCACGACTCCGGGTCGTGGCATTCGGGGTGGAGGGCGCAGTCTGAGTCTGCACAGTCGGCGAGCCCGTCCTCGTCGTCGTCGCCGTCATCGCATGCTGTCTCCACCCGCAGCGGGCACGCGTCGGTCCCGAGGCAGTCGGGATCGGCGCAGTCGATGAGGCTGCTCTGGTCGTTGTCTTCCCCGTCGTCGCAGACGAGCTCCGGGCAGGCCACGGAGCGAACGCAGTCGGGGTCCGCGCAGTCGCGCAGCCCGTCAAAGTCGTCGTCCCGCCGGTCGGCGCAGGAGCGCTCGCGGCAGATGTCTGTGTTCTCCCGGCACTCCTCGTCGGCACAGTCGATCTTGCCGTCACCGTCGTCGTCACGGTCGTCGTCGCAGTCGACCTCCGCGCACGGTTTCTTGCCCGCGCAGAACGCGTCGTCACAGTCGACCTGGCCGTTGCCGTCACCGTCCTCGCCGTCGCCGCAGTTTTCTTCGGCGCACGGTGCGCGCCCGGCGCATTGGGGATCTTCACAGTCCACGATGTTGTCGCCGTTGTTGTCGATGCCGTCGCCGCAAAACTCCTCAAAACACGGCGCGCGTCGCCCGCAGTCTGGGTCGTCGCAGTCGATCAGTCCATCTCCCTCGTCGTCGATGCCGTCGTCACAGATGGGTTCGACGCAGTTCTCCGCACGCCGGCATGCGCGGTCGGCGCAGTCGATGTCGCCGTCGCCGTCGTCGTCGATGCCGTCGTCGCAGATGAGCTCGTCGCACAGAGGCGAGTCTTCACAGTTGCTGTCTTCGCAGTCGGTCACACCGTCTTCGTCGTCGTCGACGCCGTCGTTGCAGACCCACTCGCGGCGGTGCGTCAGGCGTGCGCCCCCGTCGACCGCCGATCGCCAGAAATCGATGGCCATCTCCCGCGAGCGCTGGTTGCGGTAGATCGTGCCGTGGCCCTGTTCCGCGTCCAGCAGAGTGGCCCGTGTGTGCGCGACGCCGTCGTCGTCCACGTTGCCCTGCAGGGGGACGGAGACGGGCTCGCCGGACCAGATGTTCTGTTCGTCCACCTCCCAGCCCGGGTTCCGCAGCGGCGGCATATTGGCCACCATCGTCAGGTGATCCATCCCTCGCTTGGTCGTGGTGTCGTCCAGCAGACCGTTGACGACGAAGACGTCGTTCTTCCAATGCGGCGCGTAGCTGTGGGGGTCGACCACGTCGGCGCCGAGCTGCACCATCTGAAGGATGGGGTAGTAGCGGTCCAGCGGTCGGTCCAGACTGAAGACGCTGCGCACGATGAGCTCAAAGTCGATGATGTCCTTTCGGTGCAAGATCGTCAGCGTGAAGAACGTGCTCAGCCCATTGAGCGCGTACGCGAGGTACTGGTCCTCCACGGCTGCGAGGAAGGCGCCGGACATCGCGCCCTGCGAGTGGCCCCCGTACACGATTCGAGCGGCATCGAGCTCCGGTGGTCCTTCCAGCCCGGCGATTCGCTCTCTGAGGAGGCGTACGAAGTACGACGCCTCCGCGGCTTGCTGACGAAAATTGCCCCGCGCGGCTGCGGGGTTCACCAGGTTGTAGGTGTTGAGCTCCGGGCTGCCTCCGATGCCGCCGCGTCCACCGTGGTATTGCGGGATGAACGACGCGACGACGAAGCCGGCGTCCAACGCGGCGCTGACCCAATTGCTGCGCAGGTGGTCCCAGGGGGTCCAGCCTGTGCCGTCCTCAAAGACCAGGATGGGCCGCGGCCCGGTGGGCTCGTCGAAGACGCGCCACGCGACGGCGATGTCCACGTCTTCCCAGCGCTGGATCACCGGGTCTCCGTCCTCGCCAAAGATCAGGGCGCCACCGACGCTCGGAAACGGGGGGATGCCCTCCTGGAACATGGGCATCTGCACCGTGCCCTCATAGGTGGTGATGCGCAGGCTCTTGCGGCTCCACGCTTCCGAGAACCCCCACCGCACGAGGGGGCGCGTCTCGACTTTGTTGGGGTTGACGACGAAGTCTCGCAGCCGCTGCAGCTCACCCACCGCGTCCTGGGTCGTGAACACTGTCGCGACGGCGATGTCGTCCAGATCGAGGTCCGTGTTTGGGATGCAGTCGCGCAGCGGCTGAAGGTGGGCCGCGGACATCAAGTCGGCGTCGAAGGCGTCTGGGCGGGGTGTATGCAGCCCCTGCTCCTGTCCCAGCGAGCGCAGAATGACGAACCCGTAGGGCCGGCCCGGAGCGAGGATCGTCCCGATGGCGTTGCCGATCTGCAGGGTGCGGGCGTCGTGAAACGTGTCGGCCTCGGCGTTGACGAGCATGTCGAGTGGGAAGCGGTGGCCGCACCCATCCTCGGAGAGATCCAACAGCTGGACTGCGCTGGTGGGCTCCAGGCTGCCGAGCGTGTCCGGGAGGGCCTCAGCCGGGATCTCCGTGAGTGCCCCAAAGTAGGCCACGGGCATCAGCGAGTAGCCGCGGACCGCCTCGACCTCGGTCAGGTAGGTGTCGAGGGTGGCGCTTCGGTTGGGGAACTCGGACAAGTCTGGTCCGCCCATCGGCCCCACGCGGCCGTCTGAGGGCCAGGGCAGGCGGTAGAAATCCTCCGCGTCGGGCTCGTAGCGGAAGACGATCGCCGTGGGGTCCACGGGGAGGTCCGGGGCCACGTCCATCCCGGTGTCGTTCGCGTCGGGTGCATCGGGCGCGTCCGGCGGAACATCGGGGGAGTCCGGCCCCTGGCTGTCGCGGGTGTCCGCCAGGTCTGGGGCAACATCCGCGACCCCGGAGTCCGGCTCGGCGACCTTGGTGCCGGAGCCCGGGCATCCGACGAGCACCGGCAGCGCCATCATCACGGTCAGGAGAAGGGCGGTTCTTTGCATGAGGGTCTCACTGCGATGCCCGACCTGGGCGGTGAGATTGTCGCACGCCGCGTCACCCCGCGCACGCGCGCACGAGGAACACGACCACGGCGAGGCCGAACGCCAGGCTCACCAGGGGCACGAGGATCGGAGCCCAGGCTCGCCAACCCACTGCGCCTCGACCCGCGGCCGCACAGCGGGTGCAGACGGCCACGCGCTTGACGCTTCCGCCCGTGACTTCGCAGCAGTCGCCGCAGACCATGGCGCGGCAGGTCGCGCAGGGGCCCGCAGCGATGGCGCCGCACAGGGTGCAGTAGTCGTTGTCAGGGATGAAGGGGGTGACGGACACGGCCCGAGTTTAGCGCTCGGGCGGTCCGTCGTCGATGGGGCTGGGCGCGTCGGCTCCCGGCGCACCGCCGCTGCGGTGGCGTGGGTCGCGCCGCGATCAGTCGCGGGGGGAGAGCTCCTGGGCGCGCGAGACGAGCTCGAGAAACTCGAGGCGGTCGGCCGGCGCTTCTTCTCCCAACGATCCCTCCGCCAGCGCCAGGACCGCGGCGAGGTCGCCGCCCTCGGCGAAAGTGCTCTCCGCGAGGATTTCGCCAAACTCAGCGACGGCGGCAGCAAAGCGGAAGTGGTGGCTGGCGGCGTCAAGGTCGGTGCCCATCTCCTCGAGGGTCAGGGGCAGGGCGACCTCGGCGGCTACGTCCTCGTCCGGCTTCTTGTGGCGCACGTAGATCGTGCCCAACGCGCCCTCGGCGTCGCCGGCGCTCACGCCATCGTGGAACTCCACCTCGAGGAACGCGGTGACCTCGTGGCCGGAGCCGATCTCGCCGGCGTCCACAGTGTCGTCGCGGAAGTCGTCGTCGGCGATGAGACGGTTGCTGTACCCAATGAGGCGGTACCTGGCGATGGAGTCCGCGTCGAGCTCGACCTGGATCTTCACGTCCTTGGCGATGACCTGAAGCGTGCTGATGAGCTTGTCGCCCAGGACGCGCAAGGCCTCATTGCGGCTGTCGATGAAGGCGTAGTTGCCATTGCCGCGGTTGGTCAGCTCCTCCAGGAAGCTGTCGTTGAAGCCGCCACCGTAGCCGAGCACGGTCAGGGTGATGTCCCGGTCGCGCCAGCTCTCGACGAGCTGCACCAGGGACTCGCCGGTCACGCCCACGTTGAAATCGCCGTCGGTGCAGAGCACGACGCGGTTGATGCCGCCCTCGACGAACGCCGACTGCGCCAGCTCGTACGCGGTCCGGATGCCGCCTGCGCCGTTGGTGGAGCCGCCGGCCCGCAGAGACTCGATGGCCGTCTGGATGTCGCCGCGATCCTCGACGCGGGTCGGCTCGAGCAGCACGGCCTGGCGTCCGGCGTAGACGACGATGCCCAAGGTGTCCTGGGGGCGCAGGGCGGTCAGCAGCGTGGTCAATGAGTACTTGACCAGCGGCAGTTTCTCCTCGCTGAGCATGGAGCCGGATACGTCGATCAGGAAGACGAGGTTGGTGGCCGGACGGTCCTCATCGGGTACCTCCATGCCCTTGATGCCGACCTTCACCAGGTGCTTCTCGGCCCCAAAAGGAGAGGGCGCGGACTCCACGTGGATGGCAAACGGCTCCGGGGCCAGGGGCGCGGGGGCTTCGTATTGGTAGTCAAAGAAGTTGATGAACTCCTCGACGCGGACGGCCGCGGGGTGGGGCAACCGCCCGTCCTGGCCGATGGTGCGTCGCGCCGACGTGTAGCTCGCCGTGTCTACATCAATGGAGAAGGTGGCGAGGTTGTCCTCGGCGGTGTCGGTCCACGCCTCAGCCGGGCGCTCGTCGGGCAGCTCAGCGTTGGGGTCGTTCGGCTGCTGGCCGCCGTTGTCGGGCTCGCCGACACCGTTGTTGCCACCGCCGTTGTTGGCGCCGTTGTTCCCCCAGTCCTCGCCGTTGTTGGAACCGTTGTTGCCCCAGTCGCCGTTGTTGGCGCCGTTGTTGGCTCCGTTGTTGGCGCCATTGAAGCCGTTGTTCCCGCCGTTGTTCGCACCGGCCGGGAAGTCGCTCCCCTCAATCGCGGAAGGGTCTCCGCATGCCGGAGTGAGGGCAAGTACCGCCGCGCAAAGTACCAGGCTGAGTTTGATGTTGAATCGCATTGTGTCCCTTCGGGTTCGAGTCGCTGCTGTATTCTGAGCTGCGGCGAACATAGGGATGCTTTGGTGCCGGAACTAGTGATGTCCGATACAAAGCGTATGCAGGTTGTATACAGACGGAGTGGCCGCTACAGAGACGCGAGCGTCTGGATGCGCTGCCGCGCCGCGTCGGGCGTATCGAGCGAGAAGCTCAATCCGTGTCCAACTTCATCCCGCAGGAAGGTGCCGAGGAGGTCGGCCTCCTCCGCGACCTGTGCGTGCTCAGAGGTGGTCAGCGGGCCCAGGCCGGTCCAGAACACCTCGGCGGTGTCGGGGTCGAACTCCCAAAGTCCGCGCAGCCGGGGGCCGATGAAGAACGGCCGCAGATGCATGTGTTTGACGCTGCCGAGCGTCTGCGGCCCTCCCGCGCCCCAGACGGGCACCTCCACGTCGTGGTACGCGGGGTCCGTGAGCACACCTGGTCCCCCATGCACAGTCACGTACGTGTCCTCATACGACAGGAACCGGACCGCGTCGCTCGCCGGGCCCACCGGTCGGGTGGCCTCGGCGTGGGCAAAGGCTACGCACGGGTAGCCCTCGATCTGGACAGGGGCGAGTCCGATGGCATCGATGGCCGCCTGGCACGCCCGCTTGCCCGCCCCGGACCACGCGGAGAACTCGTCCCGGGTGGCCGGACCAGCGAACGTGAAGAACCGCCGCGCCAGCGTCGCCAGCACTTCGGCGGCGTCCGGCTCGGCTGAGACCGCAGCGCCGCCCGTCAGTTGCCAGAGGTAGCGCTCTGAATCGAGCCGCCCGCCCTCGTGGCCGCGCTCCGCGACGCCGTCAAACTCCAGGTCCCTCAGCGCCGATGGCAGCGCCGAGCTCAGCCCTATCTTCTTCCCGGCTGCGCCAAATGGACGGACAACCCCGTCAGGGAGGGCTGCGCGGAGTTGTGCGGGCGTCATCGGCCCCGCCTGCAGCGCGGCGACCGCGGCGTCCCGAACAGCAGCAAACTCGGCGGCGTCACAGCCAACCTTCTCCATCTCCCGCTGGTTCCGTTTCCGGAATCCCTCCGCGGCAAAGCTGAGGTAGGTCGGCACATCGGGCCGTGCGACGAGGTACATGCATCCGCGAGCCGCGGGGATCACCTGGACGTCCTGACGGGCCGACATCTCGTCGAGCTCCACGCGGGTAAGTCCGGCAACGCGGGCGCGCGCGCTGATGTAGACATCTGCGCCGCCGAGGGTGCGGATGGGCCCCGTGGCCGCCAGGGTGCGCAGCGCGTCGCCGCCCTGTCCGTCCAGGCTCTGACCGTGGAACCAGAGGCCGCGGGCTTGTTCGAGGGTGAGTTTCATTGTTGCGGTACCCAGTGCCGTTGGACCTGCGTGAGCAGCCACGCGTACTCCTTGGCCACCTCCTTGTACCGCTTGAATCGACCCGAGGAGCCACCGTGGCCGCTGTCCATGTTCACGTCGAACAGCAGCTGCTTGTCGTCGGTCTTTTTGGCACGCAACCGGGCCACCCACTTGGCCGGCTCCCAGTACTGCACCTGCGAGTCGTGCAGCCCGGTGAAGATGAACAGGGCCGGGTAGTCCTTGGCCTCGACGTTGTCGTAGGGGGAGTAGGTGAGCATGTACTCGTAGTACTTCTGGTCATTTGGGTTGCCCCACTCGTCGTACTCGAACGTGGTCAGCGGAATTGTCTCGTCCAACATCGTGGTGACCACGTCCACAAATGGGACGTGGGCGACCACCGCGGCGAAGAGGTCCGGCCGCATATTGGCCACGGCGCCGACGAGCAGTCCGCCGGCGCTGCCTCCCGACGCCACGAGCCTGTCGGGCGCCGTATAGCCCTGTTTGACGAGGTGCTCGCCGCAGTTGATGAAGTCGGTGAACGTGTTGCGCTTCTCGAGCAGCTTGCCCGTCTCGTACCAGCGCCGACCGAGCTCCTGGCCGCCGCGGATGTGCGCGACCGCAAAGATGAAGCCGCGGTCCAACAGGCTCAGGCGCGCGGCGCTGAACCAGGGGTCCAGGGACGCGCCGTAGGAGCCGTACCCGTAGAGGTAGAGGGGCTGCGGCTTGGTGCGGTCCAGGTCCTTGCGGTGGACCACGCTGATGGGGATGCGGGTCCCATCGGTGGCGGTGGCCCAGACGCGCTCGGCCACATAGTCGGCCTTGTCAAACCCGCCCAGCACCGGATCTTCCTTGCGCAGCGTGCTCGTCTGGGTGGCCACCTCGTAATCGAACACCGACGGCGGCGTCGTCAGTGAGGTGTACGCGTAGCGAATGGTGCCGGTGTCGTACTCGGCGTTGCTGCCCATGTCTGCGTAGTAGACGGGCTCGTCAAACGCGATGCTGAATGGCGCCGAACCGTCCTTGGGCAGGATTCTCAGCCCGGGCAGCCCCTCGCGTCGCTCAGCCACGACCACAAAGTCCTTGAAGGCGTCCACGTCGCGAACGAACATCTCATCGGATGCTGCGACGAGCTCGGTCCACGTGCTCTTGTCGCCGCTGCTGGCAAGTTTGGCCGTCATCACGCGGAAGTTGATGGCGTTCCAGTTTGTCCGGATGAGCCATCGGTCGCCGTCGTGGCCGATGCTGTACTCGTGGTTGTCCTCCCTGGGCAGGAACATCGTGGGCGCGGCCGTGGGTTGGTCCGCTGGGATCACCTGGTGCTCGTTGGAGAGAGTCTGCTCGCTCGAGATGACCACGTAGGCGTCCGTGCGGGTCTTCCAGACCCACGTGGAGAATTCTTCGTCCTTCTCCTCGAAGACGAGGGTGTCCTGGTCCTGCGTCGTGCCCATCTCATGCCGCCAGATCTGGAACTCGCGCAGGGTCCCCTCCTCCTTTTTGACATAGAAGAGGTGGGTGTCGCCGGCCGACCAGACGGCCGCGGGAGCGACCCCTGTGATCTCGTCGGCGAGAAACTCTCCGGTGGTGAGGTCGCGAACGCGGATCGTGTAGACGCGTCGGCTCAGAGTGTCCTCGGCGACCGCCAGAAGATTGCCACTCGGGCTGGCGGTGACTGCGGCGGCGCGGTAGTAGTCGTGGCCTTTGGCCCGCTCGTTTTCGTCGAGTATGACGGTCTCCGGACCATCCAACGACGGCTGGCGGCAGTGGAGGGCGTACTCCTGGCCGTCGGCGAAGCGTCGGTAGTAGTAGTAGGCGCCGTCTTTGGCGGGGACGGTGGAGTCGTCCTTTGCGATCCTTCCCTTGATCTCCTCGAAGAGGTTGTCGATGTCGCCCTGGAGTGGGGCCAGCATCTTGGCCGTGTAGGCGTTCTCCGCCTCAAGGTGCGCGAGAATCTCCGGGTCTTCGCGCTTGTCGTCCCTCATCCAATAGTACTCGTCCTGCCGTGCGTGACCGTGGGGAGCGGTCAGAGTCTTGGGGACGATCTTGGCAACGGGGGGTACAGGGCTTGTGGGCAAGGGCTCGACCTTCTGAGGGGGCGTGGTGGCGCAGGCGGTGAGGACCGTCGCGAGGACAAACAAGGACAGCTTCTTCATGGGTCAGGCCTTCTTCTTCCTGGGCGCTTTGGGCTTCTTTTCCGGCAGGGTCAATACAAACTCGACGCAGCGGCCGATCCACAGGGCGAGCTCGTCGTCCGTGGCGATGCCGTCTGCCGCGACGTAGCCCTTGCCCTTCATCGGTTTGCCCGTGAAGTCCATGGGCGTGACGTGTTCCATCGCCTGGTACTCGTCGTCCCGTGCGGGGTCATGGCGGGTCATGAGCTTGTCGTCCACCACGCCCACAGTCATGTGGCCGTTGACCATGAAGCAGATGCCACCGAACATTTTTCGTTCGGACACCCCATCATGAATGCCGAGCTGCTCGCGAATCCGCTCCGCCAGTTCGCTGTCGTAGGCCATGTCTGTCTCCTGTGTGCGTTCGACGCGGCACTATGCCATAGCAGACAAATGCAGTGGACCCCTGAACAAGCCGCGCTGCGTACGGCGGTCGAAGAGAGCCTGGGTGCGGCGGCAGAGCGCGTGGTGGGACTCTGTGGACGAGATGGACGTCCAGCTGGGGAGCTGGCGCTGCGGGCGCCGGGAGAGCTGCTCGCGGTGTTCGACCGAGCCTGGGCGGTTGATCTGTCCGCCGCCGCCGGCCCCGATTGACGCGGCCCGCACCAGCCGCCACGCTTGGACCGGGTTTCCTGAACTGCCGCGAGACCGCGGGCACGCCTATGTGGAGCCGATGCGACGAATTCTCCTTGTGATGGCGCTGTGTTGTGCCGGTTGCGGCGGTAACTCGGAAGACCCGACTCCTGCGCCCGACACTGGCCGCGACACCGGAAACACCGATGTGGGGACCGACAGCGAGGGTGGGGATGCCGAGGACGCTGGCCCCACCGACACCGGCGACGACGTGACCGACGATGTCGATGACGCGAGCCTGGATGTCGAGCCGGATCTTGCGCCCATCGAGGTCGGGGCGTGGCGCGCGTGGAGCGTTCAGGAGCCGGGACCACTGCGGACGGGCGCGCAGATTCACGAGCTCACCTACACATTGCCCACCGGTGTGGAGCGCACCATCGAGGTCACCATCTGGTACCCGACGCGCGCCACCAGCGGAACCCCGGTGAAGTACCTGGCGGGCCTGCTTCCGGATGCTGAGGTCTTCCTCGACGCCCCGCCGGCGGACAGCGTGCACGAGGACGGATTCCCGCTCACGATCCACTCCCACGGCGACCGCGCCTATGGCGGCGAGATCGCGGCACGCGCGCGCTACACGACCTCGCATGGATGGGTGGTCGTCGCCGTGGATCACACGGGCAACCTGCTGACGGACCCGGGCCCAAACCCGGTCGCCCACTGGTACCACCGTCCCCTGGACATCTCTGCTGCACTCGATTTCGTCGCGGACCTCCCGGCGGACAACCCGCTGTCCGGGCGGGTCGTCACCAGCAGGGCGACCCTGTCGGGCCACTCCCGCGGCGCGTACACCGTCTGGGCGCTCGCCGGGGCGACGTACGGCGAGGACGAGGTGAGCACCGAGTGCGCCGACGCGTGTTCTCAGGTGGAGATCGACACATTCCGGGCGGGCTTCCGAGACGAGCGGCTGATCGCCGCCTCGCCGCAGGCCGGGACGATTCGGTCGACCTGGTTTGGTGAGACCGGCGCCGCCTCCGTGGAGGTGCCGGTGTTCTTCATGAGCGGGAGCGAGGACGACGTGGGCGGTGAGGTGCAGTGGGAGCGTGCGGCGGGCCTGGACTTCACCTGGGTGGAGTTTGCCGGCGGCTGCCACCTGAGCTTCACGGTGGGCCTGCTGTGCGACACCCTCGGCAAGCAGGAGGGCTGGGACCTGACGAACACCTACTCGCTGGCCTTTGCGCGCAAGACGTTGCTGCTCGACGACTCCGCGGAGGTAGCCGGGCTGCTCGACGGCACGCTGGCGGTGGACAAGGCGACGATTCGTATCCGGGAGTAGTCTCGCTTCGGGTCTATTTGCGCGGGGGCGGCGCCTGGCCACCGTCGTCGTTTCCGCCTCCCCCCGGATTTCCGCCCGCGCCACCACTGCAGTCACAGAAGGCGTCCACCACGGGCATGCTCATGCAGATGCCGGCGCTGATCTCTCCACAGGTGGCGTTCGCAATGGCGGCCGGGTCCTGCCAGCTCGGATCTGCCAGGCAGCCGTCGGTGCAGCCGGCGATCACGTCGTCGCTGAAGTACGAGAGCACCTCGAGCGGGCACATGTCCTGGATGCAGGTGACGAGGTTGTAGCAGGCCTGTTGGCAGGTCTCGAGGCTCTTGGCGGGGCCCGGGTCCGGTCCGGGGTTGCCCCCTGGGCCTGGGTTGCCGCCTCCGGGTCCGGGGTTCCCCCCGCCGGGGCCAGGGTCGGGGCATCCGCCGCCGCCATCAGGGCATCCTCCTCCACCATCCGGGCACCCGCCCTGTCCACCCTGGTCGGGACATCCGCCGCCGCCGTCGGGGCACCCGCCGCCGCTGCCTGCGCACGCGTCGTTCTCTCGGGCGTTGTCGTCGAACATCTTGGGGACGAACTCGTCGTCCGAGTAGTCCTGAAGGCCGCGCCCGTTCTGGTCGACGAGCACTCCGCTGCCGACTTCCTCCTCGTCGTAGTCGGCGGCGGGCAGACACCCTCCGAAGATGATGATCATCGTCGTCGCGCAGGTAGTAATCAGCAATTGTCGTACGTTCATGGCACCCACTCATCTGGTCCAACCGCGGTCAGCCATCGCAAGGCGCGTGCCAGCGACGGGTCGCGGGCGGCGCGGTGCCCGTGGGTGGCGGTGGGGTCGGATGACCCCTCCTGGGCGTGGTTGCCGCAGCACAGATGCGGCGCGGCCGCACCAACGGGCCGGCAGCGGCCTCAGACGGGCGCAGCGGCACGGGGGTTGTTGTGGCAGCGCGTGTCCGGTCACAATGCGGCGCGCGATGGTGCGCGACGGCAGGAGCGGCGAGGTGCAAATCTTGGTCATCGATGCGGGGCCCAACAGACGCTGTGGCGCGGATCCGGTCGCGGCCGGGCCAGACGCGGGCAACACGGGCTGCGCTGCGCGATGAAGCTGACGCGTCGCAAACTGCTCATCGGGGGAGGCGCGGCTGCCGGGCTCGCCGCCGCCGGCAAACTCGGGTGGGAGCTTCTGGCGGAGGCTACAAGGGCGCCTTATGTCCGAGAGATGGCCCTGGCGCTGCGGGATGTGCGGGCCGACGCCGCCGTGGAGGTCGCCTTTGGCTGGATCGAGGCTGGCGTGACACGGGAGCAGCTACTGGCGACGGCATTTTGCGCCCAGGTTCTGTCCGGTGCCGACCGGGGCGACCCGCACGCGCAATTGACACCGCCGAGCATCGCCTCCCTGTGCGCCGCCTTTCCGGAGGCGGTGGAAGACGGTTGGCTCGCCGCTCTCTGGGCCGTGCAGTTCAGCTGCGAGTGGCTCATCGATGCGGAACCTCCTCCCCCGGCGCCCGCGGGCCGTGGCGACCTTGAGTCGGCGATGCGCTCGGACGACGCGGTCGCCGTGGATGCTGCGGTGGTCGCCGCGTTTGGGGCCCGCGGCCCTCACTGGGTCGTGCGGGCGCTCGCGCCATGGACGACGTGCGCCTTGGGCGACCCGCACACACCCATCCTCCTGGCTCAAACCCAGGCTGGCCTGCGGTTTCTGCCCGACGATCTCGCGTTGCCGATGTTGCGCAGCGCCGGGCGTCGCCTCTGCGCTCGCGCGGCCGTACCGGGCCCGGGGTGGGAGGAGGACGCCGACGCTGCGGCACTCTACGCCGGGCGCGCCGACCGATCGGAACGCGACGGGGCGATCGCGCTGGACATCGTCGGGCTCATGGCCGCCGGTGACGACGCGGTTACCCTGGCGCAGCTACCGGGTTTTGTGGAGGCGTCGAGTTGGCGCGCGCCCATGATCGCCTGTGTCCTGGCGGCCGCGGGCATCATGCCAGTGGCGTCCGCGTCCAGCGGGATGGGCGTCCACAGCGCGACGCTCGCCGACGCGCTTCTGACGCTCGGTACAGTCGCCTCTCCATTGGACCGAGCGCTGATGGGGCGGCGTGCCGTGCGCTGGTTCAGCAGGCTGCTCGCGGCACACCCAGGTGCACTTTGGACTGAGGAACTCAGGCTGAAGGCCCCACCGAGCCTGGATGCCATTGAAGGGGCGACGGACCCCGTGAACACGGCGCGCGCTTGGTTCAGGGAGGGTGGGCAGGCGCCCGACTACACGCACTGGCTGGCGCGCCGCGGACTGTCACCAGGGCAAGACCCGCATGACTTCAAGTACGCCGCAGCGCTCATGGCCACGGCAACGCTGATCCCAGCGGACGCGCGGGCTGCCACGCTGAGTTACACGGCGGCGTCGGCCCTGGCGACAGTGAAGCGCGATCCATGGCCCGGCGCCCAGGCGGCCAGACTGAGGTTGCGGGCCACACTCGGACAATCGTGACGTGCCCCATCCGGGACAGGGTTCCCCACCCACTCCGCAGGGTCCAGGAACGGCGAGGCGGAGCGAGACGGTGCGGAGCCGAGGTCCTGCGTCGTTCTCCAGGGAATCTCGGGCCCAGGTGTCGCGTTGAGCGCCCCATGCGAAGATCCACAGCCGCCTTGGGGTGTGCCGCAAGCGTCGTCGCGGGCGTTGTGATTGCCGCCGGGTTCCTCGTCTTTGTGTGGCACACGTACGAGCCCGGCCACGACGGGGCGCGTCACACGGTTGCGAGTCGCCTCACGGCCCTCGGGCCGGAGACACGCGCGCGTCTTTTGCCGCGGTTTGAAGCCGCCGGCGTGAGCTACCCGCCCGGGCATGTCACGCTCGTCGGGCTCAAGACGGAGAAGCGGCTGCTCGTCTACGCGGGCGACGACGCGGACAACCTGTCGTTCATTCACAGCTACAAGATCCGCAGGGCCAGCGGAGGTGTCGGTCCCAAGCTGAGAGAGGGTGACAGGCAGGTGCCGGAGGGCATCTACGGCATTGACCTGCTCAATCCCAACAGCCGCTACCGCGTGTCGGTTCGCATCGACTATCCGAACGCCGCGGACCGAAAGCAGGCCCGAAAGGAAGGTCGTACAGATCTCGGAGGCTGGATCATGATCCACGGCGGCGCCAGCTCCATTGGCTGTCTGGCGATGGGGGATCCGGTGAGCGAAGAGATCTTCACGCTGGTGGCGGATACCGGCAGGGACGATGTGCGCGTGGTGTTGTCCCCAGTGGACACACGGCGTCGCAAGCTGCCCCGCGCGGCGCGCAAGCAGCCCAAATGGATGCAGGCTCGCTATGTGAAGATCGCCCAGGTGCTGGACACATTGCCCTCGCCTGCGCGGTAGGATCTGGTTCGTTACTGCGCCCGATGCAGGGTCATCCGTGGGACCAGCCCTTGGCCAAAATCACCGGATGGGACCACGGTCAGCGTGTCTCCATCCCGGCAGAATGACCATGAGACACGCGCGCCGCTGGCGTGCTGAAACACGCTGCCCTCTTGGATCCACCCGGGCGCTCCGATTCCCGAGGATGCGCGCGCCGTGCACGAACAGCCTGTGGGCCCACTCGTGCGGTTGTTGCACTCGAAGCGCGCGTACACGGCGTCGCACAGCTCGTCGATGCAGGCCCGTGGCCCTTGCACGTCAAGTGTCTTCACCAACTCCAGTTGACGGCGGAACGGCCCGTCCCGCTCGAGACTGAGAGTGCCGGAGGCCGTGGCCGAACCCGTCAGTGACGAACCGGGACAGATGGCGAGCAATTCGTCGAACGCGTCGTCTGCGGGCTCGATACACACGTCGTCAAAGGTCCAGTCGCCGGCGGGATCGCCGCCACACGCCACAAAGTCGGAAGCGCAGGCCTGGTAGGTGTAGCCGCCATCAGGCGGCGGTGTGTCGCAGGCGGATTGCACAGCGAGGCACGCAGGACCGAGCTCCAGCAGAGCGTCGTTGAAGGCCTCGAGATCGCCGTCGCAGGCGAGCCCGGGCAGGACCTCCTGGATGCGCTCCGACTGCTCCAGCGCGCATGCATCGAGCTGCGCTCGCGTGAGCGTGCAATCCGCCAACTCCTCTGGGCAACCGCCCGATTGTTCCTGGAGATCGCGAATCAGCGCAGCGATCAACGCGGGGTCTTCGACACACGCGTCGTACAGCTCCTCGCACACCGCTCCTGGATTGTCCGACACGGAGCCGGCCGCCAGTGCACCCAGGAGGCAGAGTTGGTCGATGAGATCGGGGGCAGCCTGGATTTTGGCCAGACGTGTCCACGTCTCTTCGCAGAGGTCGAGCAGCGAAACGACAGCGTCGGGGTCCGGCGTGTCGTCACCGGAGTCGACGTTGGGGATGTCGGGGTGGGCGTCGGGGTTGGGCGCGGGACGGGGGTCGGTTGCCGCATCGCCCGCGTCGTCGGGGGCGGGACCTGCGTCCGGCAGGCCGGTGTCTGATGCATCGCGCCCGCTGTCGGTCGGGCCGCCAGCGCTCTGGTCATCGCAGGCGCCCAATCCTATCAGTGCCGTCAGGCAGGCGGTAATCAACAAACTGGGTCTCATTCGGGCCTCCGGTCCGGCTGTGAACGTGGCCTGGCGGTCCAATGTGCGCATGCATGGTCGTCGTTGGCGTTACGGCGCGTAACGCGGACGTTGTGGTCACGGCAGGCAGAAGCCCACCTCAGTGTCCGTGCCGCCGACGCCATCATCAAATGCCTCGTAGCACTGGGTATTGAATTCCCCTGCGCGGTAAGCCGCGCAACTGTCCGGCTCCTCCAATTGGCAGATTGGGATGCAGTTGGGCGTGGCCGGCGGCGGGTCGATCTGTGCGCAGAGCAGGTTGGTGCCGCAGTATTCGTTGCGCGGGGAACAGGGCTCGAACGGGTCGCGCCCGGTGTCCGATTGCGGCCAGCATGCACCCGTCCAGTTGGTGAAGAGGCCACACACGGTGCCGTCGGTGCAGGTCTCCCGCCCCCACGGATCGCAGGTGGCGCGGCACACGCTGTCGAAGTCGTCGCAGACCAGACCGCCGGAGCAGCCGCTGCTCGGGTCCCCGGTGAAGTCGCAGTACTCGCCCTTGCCGGCGGTCCCGCCGAAAAAGCACAGGCCGACCTGGCGGCGGAATCGCAGGCAGACCCCTTCCGGTCCGCAGTCACCGGACAGCGCGCACTCGTCAAAAAGACAGGCGGGGAGAGGTTCGTCTGTGCCGATGTCGAGACACCATCCGCCCACGCCGCGGCATTCGTCCGGGTCGTGGGGGTTGCGGCAGCGGATGTGACAGTCGCCCTCGCCCCCGCTGTTGCGGATGCAGACGTACTCGTCGTTTTGCACCTGCACATCCTGCGCGTCGGGCAGCAGACAGGGGTCGCCCACGCGGGTGCACTGGGTGGGGCTGCCGGTGTCGGGGCGCAGCGTCTCTGGAATGTCGGCGGGGGTCGAGTCCTCGCCGATCGCGTCTGGCGCGTCGGCAAAGACCGTGTCGCTGCCGGCGTCAACCGGGGCGATGGCGGTGTCCCTGGCACAGGCTGCGATTGCGCAGAGCGCCGCCACCATTCCCACGTACAGGCCAAATTGGAGCAGGTGATGCTTCACCGGAACCCAGTCTTCGCACAGCCGCTCCAATGTAGGCTCAACCGGGTTGCGCCGCCACCTGTACGAGGTGAAACAGCCAGCGGGCGTGCCCGTCCATCAGCTGTCGCGACGTAAACTCCTTCTCGCTCTCCGGGGCAAAATAGCCGGTGCCCAGGTTGGCGATGGCCGTTCCGCGGTCGAGGAAGGGGTCCACGCCGGTGCCGCCACGGATGGGGAGAACCGGGCCCTCGACACCGGCGCTCGCCGCAGCGCGTTGCGCCCACGAGATGAGCTCCGGACGGTCGGTGAGCCGCGGTCCCATATTCACGTATTGGTGGGCGACCTCGCACGGGCGCTCGAGGGCCAGACTGCGGACGTGGTCCGCGCGGCGCTCGAGGTGCGCGGGGTCAAAGTCACGCAGACGCACGTCGAGCACCATGTCGTGCCCGTCGGGGAGGGCGCGGTACGGCTGTGAGTAGCCGTCAAACCCCTCGCTGTCTTCGGCCGCCAGCGTGAAACCAGGGTCGCTGCCGAGGAATTTGGCGACCCAGTCGACGACGTGCGCCGCGGCGGTCGTCGCGTGACCGGGAAGTTCACCCGCGGCGATCTGGTAGGAGGCGCCGAGCGGAACATGGGGCCCGACGACCTGTTCGAGGCCCCCGCGGACCGCCGCCTCCTCAGCGCCGTACACCCAGACCCTGGCGTCGCAGTCGCGCTCCTCGTTGCTCTCGAACGCGGCGACGCACATCCCGGGGACGGCCTTGACCAGCTCGGCCGTGAGCCGCGGGGCGGGGCGGTGTCCCTCTGCCTTGGCGGTGGCGCCGTGGGTGTTGACGCCCCCGATGAACAGCTCGAATACCGGCTCATCTATCATCAGCGCTGCGCCGGCAAAGCGGACGGTGGCGCGCATCGCGTTGAAGTTCTCCACGTTGATCGTGTACGGCTCGATCCCGTCGATCGTGTACCCCGTGCGCACGCCGCGGTCGGCGAGCATGTCGGCGATTTCCGTGAGCGCCTCCATCCTGCCGATCTCCTCGTCCGGGCGGGCGATGAGCAGCAGGGGCGGGTGGGGAACCTCCGGGTTCTGGGCCAGGAGCCAGGCCAGCGTCATCAGGTGCGCCATGCCGAGTTTGTCGTCCAGCCCAAACGGCGCCCTGCCGGGCCCGTAGACGATGTCCTGACCCAGGAAGCTGGCCAGATCCGGGTAATTGGCGACGCTGACCTGGATGTCGCTGTTGTCGGGGTAGGGGATGGCGGTTCCGTCCCAATTCGTCAGCAGTTCGAGGGAGGGAACTGGCTGCGTCCCGCGGGCCGTGTCCGCATGGACGAGCAACGCGAGGGGTGCTGCGTCTGCCCCGACACCTCGCCCGTCGAACGTGGCGATGATGTTGGCGTACGCGTCGTGTTCGACCCGCCCGCCGTGCGACGCAAAGAACTCGCCCAGCCACCGGGCCAGATCAGCCTGGCCAGGCGTGCTGGGGATGGTCGCGGAGCGCTCGTCGCTGGCGGTGTCCTGCGCCACCACCTTCTCCAGGTGGTCGAGGCTTCTGGCCGCGATGAGCGCGCTGTCCTGCTGCGGATCGATGGTCATGGGCTCCTCGCCGGGGCATTTGTTGCGCGTTGTGTACCCGCCGTTGCGGTGCGGCACAAGGGTGACCGCTCGCCGAGGGGCACGGCAGCCGCTACTGGGATGACAGCGCCTTGCCGAGCAGCTGCGCGGTCAGTTTGGGGTTGGCCTTCCCGCGTGTCGCGCGCATGACCTGTCCCACAAAGAACCCCATGAGCGCCTTCTTTCCGGCACGGAAGGCCTCCACTTCTGCGGGGTTGGCGGCCAGAACACCGTCGACGACGGGAGCGAGATCTGCCGCGCCGCCCAGCTGGCGCAGACCCTCGCGATCCACGATGGCCTCTGCCTCGTCACCGCTCGCCAGCATCGTCTCGAAGACGGTCTTGGCCGCGGAGCTGGTGATCGCGTCGCCATCCAACAGAGCACACAGGCGACCCACCATCGCGCCGTCGACCTTGAGGGCAGCGATGGGCTCGTCCTTCACCACGCGCAACACCTCGCTCATCACCCAGTTGATCGTGGTCTGGCCCGCGTGGGCCGCGACCGCAGCCTCATAGAAATCCGCCATGGCGTGGTCGGCGGTCAGGCTGTCCGCAGTGTCTTCGTCCAGTCCTGCGGCGAGGTACGCCACCCGGCGCGCTTCCAGGGTTGGGTCGGCGGCGCGCGCGTCGGCTCGCACCTGCGCGCGCGTCTTCTTTGTGGGGCGCTTGCGCCCGGTGTCCGATGACGTGGGTGTCGCTGTCTCGGCGACGGGTACGGACTCGGCGCGCCGGGCGGACCAGGAGTCCCGCAGGGTCACGACCCGGTTGAAGACCAGCGCCTCCTCGTGCGCGTCGCGGACAAAGTACCCCTGCCGCTCAAACTGAAAGTGCGCTCCGCGATCCGCGTCGGCGCACCCCGGCTCGATGCGGGCGTTGGCGAGCACCACCAGGCTGTCCGGGTTCAGATCGTCGAGGAAATTGCCGGTCAGCTCGCCGGGCTTCTCCGCCGTAAACAAGCGATCGTAGAGGCGCACTTCTGCCGGGATCGACTGCGCCGCGGCCACCCAGTGGATGGTTCCCTTGGGTTTGCGGCCATCCGGCGCATTCCCGCCGCCGGTCTCAGGGTCGTAGGTGCAGCGGATCTCCGTGATGGTCCCCGTGTCGTCCTTGACGACGTCCGTGCACTTGACGAAGTACCCGTAGCGCAGCCGCACTTCCCAGCCCGGTGCCAGCCGCTTCCAGCCCGTGGGCGGCACTTCGGCAAAGTCGGCGCGATCGATGTAGAGCTCGCGGGCGAAGGGAACGGTGCGCGTGCCTTCGCGGGGAACGTCGTGGGGCCAAAAGGACGCCTCGAGCGACTCTACCTCGCCGTCGGGGTAGTTCTCGATGACGACCTTGATCGGGTCCAGCACGCACATGACACGCGGTGCCCGGTGGTTGAGGTCGTCGCGGACGCAGTATTCCAGCTTGCCAAAGTCGACCATGCTGTTGTTCTTGGCGACGCCGATCAGCTCGGCGAAAGCCCGGATTGCCTCAGGGGTGATTCCGCGCCTGCGCATGCCAGCGACGCTCGGCATCCGCGGGTCGTCCCACCCGCTCACATGCCCCTCCTGCACGAGCTGCAGGAGCCAGCGCTTGCTCATCACCGTGTAGTCCAACGCCAGTCGCGCGAACTCATACTGACGCGGACGCGTCGTCAGCGCCGTGTTGTCGATGACCCAGTCGTAGAGCTCGCGGTTGTTCTCAAACTCCAGCGTGCAGATGCTGTGGGTGACATCTTCGATCGCGTCCTCGATGGGGTGCGCGTAGTCGTACATCGGGTAGATGCACCAGGCGTCTGCCGTCCGGTGGTGGTGGGCGTGGCGGATCCGGTACAGCAACGGGTCGCGCATCAGCATATTGGGCGACGACATGTCGATCTTCGCGCGGAGGGTGTGTGCCCCGTCTTCAAACTCGCCCGCGCGCATGCGCGCGAACAGATCGATGTTCTCCGCGACGGGCCGGTCGCGGTACGGACTCGGGCGACCCGGTTCGCTGAGGCTGCCTCGGTACGCCCTGAGCTCCTCCATCGGCAGGCTGCACACATACGCCTTGCCGTCCCGAATCAGGCCGAGTGCCAGATCGTACATCTGCTCAAAAAAGTCCGACGCAAAGTAGAGGTACTCGCCCCAGTCAAAACCCAGCCAGCGAACGTCGGCCATGATGGAGTCGACGTACTCCTGCTCCTCCTTGGTGGGGTTGGTGTCGTCGAACCGGAGGTGACACCGCCCGCCGTACTGCTGGGCCAGACCGAAGTTCAAGCAGATGCTCTTGGCGTGCCCGATGTGCAGGTAGCCGTTGGGCTCTGGAGGGAAGCGCGTGACCACCCGACCGCCGTTGGCTCCGGCCTCGAGGTCGGCGTCGATGATGTGCGTGAGAAAGTTTGTGCGTCGTTCGCTCATGTCCCCGCAAGTGGCACCGGGCCCCACCGCTGTCAAGGGCAAGTATGCTCCTGGCGAGCACAGCCAGCAGGCGGTCGCCAGACCTACGACCATGTGGGTGATGGTGGTGCCTGTAGGCGACAGTGTGACATTTGAATCGGCTAGTCGAGTGACCACCCTGGCGTGCACTTCGCGACGGTGACGGAATCTGACCCCTGGCACGGGTGTTGCTGAAGGCTGAGGTGTAGTGGTGGGATGTTGAACGGCTCGCATGGAGCCAGCTAACGCTGAGATGTGATGACTACGCGGATTACCCCGCTCGCGACCCGCGCGACGATTCCTTTTGTTCTTTCCCGTGCTCTGGCCGGAACTCTGGCCGAGCGGCCCTTGACCCGCCTCCTGCACGATCTCTGGGTCCAGTCATGGACTGGCTCGATCCTTCTCGCCGTGGGGGGACAGCGCCGCCGGTTCGCCGTCGTCGATGGGACGATTGGGACCGTCACAGCCAACGTCGTGCGCGAGCGGCTGCTGCTGCTTGAGGCCTTTGCGTGGACGGGAGGCACCTACCGCCTCGACTTTGGCGATGTCCCCAACCCCGCGCGCTTCCAGTCCTTTGGAGAGGTCCTGCCGCTGTTGCTCGAGGGCGTGTTTGACCACGCTTCCGGGCGCGAACTGATGCGGGAGCTGGCCGTCCAGGCGCAGAGCTTTCCGGTACCCACGCAGCACCTCGAAGCCCGCGTCAGCCTGCTCGGACGGCCGAGGCTGGCCCGGCTGATCCAGTCCATGTGTGACGGACGCCACACGCTCGACGAGGTGATCAAGCGGTCCAAGACCGACCCGGTCAGCCTTATGCGCTTGGTATACTTTGCGCTGGAGACGCACATGCTCCTGTTGCTCGAAGGGCCGGGGGCGGGCGTTCTCCACATCCAGTACCAGAACCTGCGGTGCGACCACGCGTCCAACCGCGGCCGCAGTGAGCGGCGCCGCAGTGTCCGCGCGACGGCAGCGGTCGTGGCACGCCCGCCCACCACCAGCGGTCTGGGACGGCACCAGTCGGGCGCCATCGGCACCGCGACCACACGGGACCCGGACACGGACGTCCCCGCCAACAACCCGTTCCTCGAGCCCCACCCCGCGTTTCTGCGGGGGGAGCAGCTGATGGTGCGTGGGCGCCATCAGGAGGCGGTGGATTCGTTTGCGGAGGCCCTCGCCACCGAGCCGCGCAATCCCGCGTACCTCACGGAACATCTCTGGGCGGCCCACATGGCGGGCCAGGTGGGCGCGAACGCCGCGGCCCGGCAGGCGATCGCGTTGTTGCCCCACTACGGTGCCTGGGGAAAATCTCGAGTCCACACTGTGCTTGGCCGAATCGCCAAGAACGCTGGCCGAGACGAGGCGGCGCTCCAGCAGTTTGAGGCGGCTACGCGCTGCGACCCACAGGCGCTCGAAGCGCGTCGCGAGCAGCGCCTGTACTACATGCGTACGAACGCCGCCGCGTCTGAGTCCTGGGTAGGCAAGCTGTTTGGCAAGGCCTGAAATCCCCCGCTCACGCCCCAACCATTCTCCGTCGTTTCCATCTGGTGACGCATTGCGTTAGGATGACGCGCCGCGTCAGGGCGTACGTCCTACGCGCACGGAAGACGGTTGGAGGGCTGAATGGCTGGACTTTATCTCCCGTGGACTGAGCACGACGCATGCGGCCTCGGGTTTGTCGCGCATCTCCGGGGCGATCAGTCCCACAGCATCGTCGCACAGGCACTCGAGATCCTGCGCCGCCTCGCCCATCGCGGCGCCTGCGGTGCCGACCCGGATACCGGGGACGGCGCCGGCATCCTTGTCCAACTTCCCCATGCGTTTCTGGCGGCGGAGGCCGCCGACATCGGCATCGACCTTCCCCGACCTGGCCGGTATGGCGTGGGCATGGTTTTCCTCCCGCAGCGCCCCCGCGCGAGGGCGACGTGCATGCGGATCCTGGAGAACGCGGTAGAAGCCGAAGGGCAGCGCGTCCTGGGCTGGCGCGATGTCCCCGTGGACGCCAGGCACGTGGGACAGCTCGCGGAGCAGAGCCGGCCGGTCATTCGGCAGCTCTTCGTGGGGCGCAGGCGAGTGGTGCCCACCGCGTTTGAGCGGAAGCTCTACAGCATTCGGAAGCTCGCCGAGAACGAGGCGCGAGACCGCGGCGTGGACCTCGGCGAGATGTTCCACATCGCGAGTCTGTCGGCCGACACGCTGGTGTACAAGGGCTTGCTCAAGCCGACTCAGCTCATTGATTTCTACCCAGATCTGCGACGGACGGAGTTCATCAGCGGGCTGGCCCTGGTCCACAGCCGGTTCTCGACCAACACCTTCCCGACCTGGGGCCTGGCGCAGCCGATGCGCTACATCGCGCACAACGGCGAGATCAACACGGTGCGCGGCAACGTGGGGTGGATGAAGGCGCGGCGGAGCCTGCTGCTGTCGGCGAAGTTCGGCGGTCCGCTCGACCGCCTCTTCCCGATCATCGCGCCCGGGGGGAGTGACTCGGGCCAGTTCGACAACATGCTGGAGCTGCTCGTGCTCGGCGGCCGAACCCTGCCCAACGCCATGATGATGATGATCCCGGAGGCGTGGGAGAACGACGCGTTGATGGGAGACGATCGGCGGGCATTCTACGAGTACTCGTCGGCGCTGCTCGAACCCTGGGACGGACCGGCTGCCATCGCTTTCAGCGACGGGACGCAGATCGGCGCGTGTCTCGACCGGAACGGGCTGCGCCCCGCGCGGTACCTGGTGACGACAGACGATCGGGTAATCCTCTCCTCCGAGACCGGCGTCATCGACGTTCCCGACAACGAGATTGTCCGCAAGGGGCGCCTTCAGCCCGGCAAGATGTTCCTTGTGGACACCTCCGAAGGTCGCATCGTGGACGACGCGGAGGTCAAGCGCGAGGTGGTCGCCCGGTATCCGTACCGCCGCTGGCTACGCTCCAACGTGTTTGCGCTGCGCGAGTTTGCGGACGTCGCGGGTCAAGCGCCGGCGACTGGAGAGGCGTTGCTGACGCTGCAGCGCTCCCAGGGGTACACGGAAGAGGACGTCGAGATTGTGCTGGACGCGATGGCGGCCGACGGCAAGGAGCCAACGGGGTCCATGGGCAACGACGCGCCGCTGGCCGTGCTGTCGGACCGTTGCCCTTTGCTGTTCAGTTACTTTCACCAGCTGTTCGCCCAGGTGACCAACCCGCCCATCGACCCATTGCGCGAGGCGCTGGTGATGTCGCTGCGGACGGCAATCGGGCCCGACGGCAACACGTTTGAGGAGACTCCGGAGCAGTGCCACAGGCTGGTTTTGGATCGCCCCGTGCTGACGTCGTCGGAGCTGGCCAAGATTCTGGCCCTGGACGAAGGGGCGTTTGATCCCATCACCCTGTCCACCTGTTTCACCAAGAACCTGCAGGCGGCCGTAGAGGACTTGTGCACAAAGGCCGAGGAGGCTGTGGACGATGGCCACACTCTGATCGTGCTGTCCGACCGGGAGCTGGGTCCGCGCCGCATGGCGATGCCGAGCCTGATGGCCCTCGGGGCTGTGCACCACCACCTGGTCCGCACCGGGACGCGGCAGCAGGTTGGGTTGGTGGTGGAGACGGCCGAGGCCAGAGATGTCCACCACATGGCGCTGCTGGTCGGCTTCGGCGCCGCCGCGATCAATCCGTGGCTCGCGCTGGACACGGTGCGCGCGCGCGCCCACGACCCACATCTCGCCGAGCAGAACTACATCAAGGCGGTGGGGGCGGGGCTGCTCAAGGTGATGTCCAAGATGGGCATCTCGACGCTGCATTCGTACCGTGGCTCGCAGATTTTCGAGGCTGTTGGACTCGGCGACGCTGTGGTGGACACGTGTTTCACGGGCGTCGCTTCGCGGATCGGCGGCCTGGATTTTGAGCACATTGAGCTGGAGACTGTCGCGCGGCACCGAGCTGGATTTGGACCACAGGCGCCCCTGGAGACGAGCGAGCTGGACCCCGGCGGCGACTACCGCTGGCGCCGGCGCGGCGAGGTTCACAAGTGGAACCCAGCCACCATCGCGCGACTTCAGGACGCTGTCCGGCGCCACGACGCGACCGCCTTCCGTGAGTATTGCCGGCTTGTGGACGATGAGAGCCAGGCGCTGTGTCAGCTTCGGTCGCTGCTCGAGTTCGCGCCCACGGCCGCGCCGGTCCCGCTCGATGAAGTCGAGCCCGCGACGGCCATCGTGCGCCGCTTTGCGACCGGGGCGATGAGCTTCGGCTCACTGAGCGCGGAGGCGCACGAGACGCTCGCCATTGCCATGAACCGCATTGGCGGCAGGAGCAACAGTGGCGAGGGGGGTGAGGAGGCCCGACGGCAGATTGCCGACGACAATGGCGACCTGCGCCGCAGCGCCATCAAGCAGATTGCGTCCGGCCGGTTTGGGGTCACCACCGAGTACCTGTGCAGCGCCGACGACCTCCAGATCAAGATGGCGCAGGGGGCCAAACCGGGGGAGGGCGGCCAGCTCCCCGGTCATAAGGTGGATGAGCGCATCGCGCGGGTACGGCACTCGACGCCGGGCGTGACCCTCATCTCGCCCCCGCCGCACCACGACATCTACTCCATCGAGGATCTGGCGCAGCTCATCCACGACCTGCGCG
>CALBXO010000902.1 GCA_937890335.1 uncultured Pseudomonadota bacterium
GCCGAGCGCTACGAGGTGCTTGGTCGGATTGGCCAGGGGCCGTTTGGCGTCGTCTACAAGACGTTTGACCGCGAGCTCGAGACCGAGGCCGCGGTGAAGGTCTTCCGCGGGGATTTGTTTCCGGACGAGGACGCCAAGGAGCGTTTTCACGCCGCCGTCCGACAGGCTCGACGGCTGTCGCATAAAAACATCGTCCGCGTACACGAGTGTGGGTTCGAGAAGGACCACGCCTACGTCGCCATGCAGATGCTCGAGGGGCTCGGGCTTCGCAAGGTGATGGCCAACCGGCGGGAGCGCGAAGAACAGTTTGGGCTCGAGGAGGTCGAGCGTCTGGTGGATCAGCTGTGCGATGCGCTGTCGCGCTCGCACAAGTCGGGTTTCCACGGCGATCTGAAGCCCGACAACGTCATCCTGATGCCCGATGTGCTCAAGGTGACGGACTTCTTTGTGGCGCACTCGGTGGGCCATGCGGGGTTTGTCGCCGCGACGGGACCGTACCTTGCGCCGGAGGCGCGCGAGTCGTCCGCCGCAGCGGACCACCGCAGTGACATCTTTACGCTTGGGGTGCTGGCCTCGGAGCTGCTGTCGGGCGTCGCGTTCGACGGAACCGTGTTGTTGCCCTCGAGCGTCCGGGACGATGCTTGCGACGAGTTGGATGCGGTGATTCGCTCGGCGACCCACGAGGACCCGGACGAGCGGCAGGCGGACGCCACGACATTTGCCAAAGAGTTTGGCGCCGCTGTCTCCACAGCCGCTGCCGCTGTCGCCGCTGCGGCCGCCGCGGCCGCAGGCGCGGCGGCGGTGGAATTGGATGCCGACGAGGTGGGCCTCGTCTCCGAGGAGTCGCTGGAGTCCGTCGACGCGGTAGCGCTGCCGCTCACCGAGCTGCCCGACCTGCTCGGGGAGGGCGCACTGTCCGAGGATGAGGACGGGTGGCCGCTGAGCGTGGACCCGACCTCGGTGTCCGAAGGACTTCCGGCCTCCGGGTCGGGCGACGACGCGATTGAGCTCCTGGACGACGCCATTGTCCTGGATGCGGCCGATGACATCGAGCTGGTCGAGGAGGTCCCGGGCGAGGACGGCGCCATTCCGGTGGCCGCCGGTGACATGGAGCTGGTGTTTGATTCCGCCACGGGCGTCGATCTGCTCGACGAGATCGAGACGGTGGAGCGCCCGAGGAAATCGGACGACGCGGGCCGCAGCATCGAGGAGGCGCTCGCCGCAGTGGCGGCGGAGGAAGTGGCCGCGGTTCCCCTGGAACCGACGGAGACCACGCAGCCGTCGGAGCCCAAGTTGGACAGCGCCGCGGCGGCAGGAGCGGCGGCAGCTGCGGCGATCGCGGCCGACATGCCCGACATCTTTGCGCCCAAGGGCGTCGGCAAACAGAAAAAATCGGTGATGAAGGCGGTGGGGGACGCGCCGGCGCCGGCGGCCCCGCCGAGTCCGCGGGGCAACCTGCCGACGGAGCGCGTCGCGGCCCTGCCACGGATGAAGCCGCGCGGCGAGGCGGTCAATCCTGCCAGCAGCACGAGCAGGGTTCCCATTGTGCTCGCCGTCGTCGGTATCTTTCTGTTGGTTGGCTTGGTGGGCGTGTGGGTGATGGTCACCCAGCAGCGGCAACAGCCCAGGACCATCGGCTCGTTCGGCGCGGAGGGCGAAGTTGCCGTTCCCGAGCCGGAGGTTCCCAGTGAGACGCCGCCAGCACCAGTCGTCACTCCGACGGCCGACGCTGGCGCCGACGCCGCGGCGGACGCGGCCCTGGTGGCCGTGGAAGTGGACGCGGGCGTGGACGCTGCGCTGGTCCCGGCGGAAGTCGCCGACGCGGGCGCGACCAAGGGGGATGAGGACGCTGGCGACAAAGCAGCCCCCATCAACCCGACCGCGCTGGCCGCGGTCGAGGCAGACAAGGGGGCGGCTCTGACGCCGCAAGAGGCGGCGGACAAGAAGGCCGAGGCCGACAAGAGAGCCGCAGAGGCAAAGGCCGCCGCTGACGAAAAGGCCCAGCTGGACAAGAAAGCTGAGGCCGCTCGCCTGGCGGACGCCGGCAAGAAAGCCGAGTCCGACAAGCAGGAGGCCGCGCGCAAGGCAGAAGAGGCCAGGCAGGCCGAATTGGCCAAAGCGGACGAGGCCCGCAAGGCAGAGGAAGCGCGGAGGGCCGAGGAGGCTCGCAAAGAGGACGAGCGCAAGAAGGCCGAGGCCGAGTTGGCAGCGCGCAAGGCGGACGCCGACAAGAAGACACCCTCGGAACGGGACAAAGCGGAGCGTGACGCGGCAGCGAAAATTCTCGCGGAGGGCAACGCGGAGGTAGACAAGCTCGTCCCCTCCGCCAAAGAGAAGCTCGAGGTCGTCAAGGTTCCCACGGAGAAGGACGCGCCCGAGGCGCAGCTCGGCACGCCAAGCTGCAAGCGCGGCATGCAGCTGGTCCGTCACCGCAAGAACAAGTGGGAGCCGTTCTGCGTGGACCGCTACGAGTTTCCGGGCGGCGGGCAGGTACCCAAGACCGGCATCAGCTGGTTTGGCGCTGATCAGGCCTGCAAGCGGCAGGGCAAGCGGTTGTGCGAGACCAAGGAGTGGCAGCGCGCCTGCGGTGCGAAGTACCCTTGGGGGCGGACCTGGAATCCAAACGCCTGCAACACGGAAGACAAGGACGAGCTCGAGCGTTCCATCGCCGCGGCGGGCTCCTTCAAACGGTGTAAGGCACGCGGAATCTACGACATGGTCGGCAACGTCTCCGAGTGGACAAAGGGACAAAGCGTGGCCGGTGGAGACTTCCGTTCGGGTCCGAAGCGCGCACAGTGCTACTATGCATCCAAGAAGTCCCCGGGGTCGTCCTCCGGGAGCGTTGGATTTCGGTGTTGCGCCGACCCAGTCTTTCAGTAGAGCCCATGCCTCGACTCCTGCCGGTATTGCTCCTGGTCCTCGTGTGGGCGGTGGGCTGTGCCGAGGCTGGCATTGCTCCCGTACCTGCAAACAACGGCACCATCAACAACGACTGTGACGACGCCTGCGCCGTCGGCAGGTTTATCTGCGTCGGCAACGATGAGGTCTGGAGCTGTGAACAGGGCGAGGACGGCTGCACGGGCTACGTGCTGACCGAGACCTGCAACGACAGCGAAGTGTGCGTGGAGAACCTCTGTGTCGAGCGGGGGGCCTGCATCGATTCGGACCGCGACGGTCGCGGGCAAGGGTGCCTGGACGGCGACGACTGCGACGACTCAAACCCCGATCGATACTTCGGCGCGCGCGAGGTGTGCGACGGCGTCGACAACGACTGCAACGGAACTCCGGACGATGGCGACGCCTGCAACCCAGACTGCACGGACGGCTGCGTCGTGGCGACACGCGAGTGCACGGGCGATGGGCGCGCCCGCGAGTGCCGGCGCGATGATGTCGGCTGCGGCGTGTGGTCCAACCCGGTCGATTGCGGCGACGCCGAGTGTGTCATGGGCCTGTGCCAGGATGAGCGCTGCGAGGACCGGGACGGGGACGGCCGTGGCGCCGGCTGTGTGTTTGGCCCGGACTGTGACGACGGCAACGCCAGCATCTACGAAGGCGCTGAGGAACTCTGCGACGGCCTGGACAACGACTGCGACCGCGTTCCAGACAATGGTTTTGAGCAGCTCGGAGACGAGTGCGAGATGGGGCAGGGCGAGTGCCGCGTGGTCGGACAGTACGGCTGCTCTCCCGATGGGCTGCAGCTGGACTGCAACGCGACCAATCCCGGCCAACCCACCAACGAGGTCTGTGGCGACGGTCGTGACAACGACTGCGATGGTGCCACGGACGAGGGGTTTGAGGAGCTCGGTCAGGCGTGCTCGGACGGCCGCGGCGAGTGCCGTGTCGAGGGGACGCTGGTCTGCGATGGGGCCGGCACGCGTTGCAGCGCGCAGGCCCGCGCGGGCACGGCCGAGGTCTGCGATATGCGAGACAACGATTGTGACGGCGATGTCGACGAGGGGGGCGTCTGCACGCGCTGCGTGGAAGACCAGTACGAGCAGAATGACTCCTCCGACGCCGGTGCGCCGTTGGGCAAGGGGCAGTCGCTGACTGCGACGGCGTGTGGATCTCTGAACACCAACGACCTCGACCGCGACTGGTTCGCGCTTGGGCGCTACACAGCCGGCCAGACGATCCGCGTGGACCTGACCGTAAACAACGGCGGCGAGATGCACCTTGAGATCTACGGGCCGAACTTCATCGCCGCGTCGGCCATCACCGGCTCGACTGCGTCCGTCTCCGCGACTGCCCCGGCCACCAGGGACTACTTCCTCTGGGCGGCGGCAAACACCAATGTGCGGACCGGGACGAGCTACACTCTCAGACACCGATAGGAGCGCCATGGGTGCGATTCGCGAGACGCGTGGGGTCGTCCGGTCGTTGGTCGCCGCCATGGCCACCAAGCCGTTTCTCATCCTGGCTGGCATCTCCGGGTCCGGCAAGACACAACTGGCGCGACGGCTCGCGGCCGGCCTGGCGGCGGGGGACATTGTGGACGGGCTCTACACGGGGCACCTGGCGGAGGGCCGGCTGCACGATGCGCTGGTCCACGCCCTGACGGTCTCCGATGTGTGTCCGGCCGCCTTCGACGGCGGCGCCACCGACGAGTACATCGATGTGGACGCGCTGGGGCCACCGCTGGGCGCGCGCGGCGAGGACTGGGTCCAGGACCGCCACGGCCGTCGGCGTCCGGGCCCGCGCTTGGAGAGCTACCGCGACATTCTCGCCAATCGGGTGGCGTTCTTGCCGGTTCGGCCCGACTGGAAGGACGCCCGGCAGATTTGGGGGAGCTACAACCCGTTGACGGGACTGTTCTACCCGACGACGGCGCTGCGGGTGGTCCTGCACGCCCTCCTTGAGTTTCTGGACAAGGGGGACCGCGCAGGTCGGCATTTCCTGATCCTGGACGAGATGAACCTCAGCCGGGTTGAGTACTATATGAGCGACCTGCTCAGCCTCATGGAGGCGCCGGCTCACGTCACCGAGGATGGACGCAGGCGTTTTGGTGAGACCATCGACGTCCACCCGTTCCGACGGCCCATCTGGACCATCGCGCCGCCGCAGCTTCCTGGGGAGAAGCCGTCCAGCACGGAGCAGGTCTTTCAGGGCAAGCTGGGGTGGGGCTGGGGCCAGGCGATGGCGTGGCTGTGTGGGCAGTCGGCGAACACCGTGGTCGATCCCATCGAGATCGACTTCCATGAGGTGATCAGCGGTGCGGACTGGCACCGCCTGGTGCCACCCCGCCTCTCGCTGCCCCCCAACCTCTGCATCGTGGGCACGGTCAACGTGGACGAGACCACCTTCGCGTTTGCGCCCAAGGTGCTCGACCGGGCGTTCGTCGTGGAGTTCGAGGAGATGGACTTTGACGCCGTCTGTCACGACTGGCCGGGCTTCGCCGCCCTCCGTGACGACTGCGCGGCGATGTACAAGATCCTGGAGCCGGCGCGGTTGCACTTTGGCTACCGCGTGGTCCACGAGTGGCTGACCTACCTGGAGGCGTGTGGCCGGACGTGGGAGGAGGAGGCTGATTTCCTGATCAGCAGCAAGGTTCTGCCGAAGATGCGCGGCACGGAGGAGCAGGTCGGACCGGCGGTTCGGCGGCTGCTCGCGTGGCTTGTGGGCGTCGACGCGGCCGACGTGGACAAGGTTGTTCTGCGCGCCAGCCCCGGTGTTACCCTCGCGGACCTGGAGGCGGCCTGTGGTGTCGTGTCGCGTCGGCCGCGCAGTGCCCGACGCACGTTTCAGATGGTGATGGAGCTGCAGACGACGGGCGTGACGTCGCTGCTGTGAGCGCCGCGGAACTTCACCAGATGTTGCCGGCGCTCAGGCGCGCTGTGGCTGGACTTGAGCCCGCGTTGGACACGCACACCGAGCTGACCAGCGCGGAGCAGCTCAGGGACCCGGAGCCAGGACGGATTCTCGACGTCCTGGAACGGACCGGGGCCTTGCAGCCATCACAGGATCTCGCCAGCCCGCCGCACATCGTGTCCGGTGGGTTCCAGGCGCGTTTTCTGGCGCTCTACGACCGTCGCACCGAGTTGGTCTGGGACACCGCGCCCAACCGCGCGCTTCGGCACGTGCTGCTCGCCGCCGCGCGGCACCTGGCGCGGCTGGGCACTGCGGAGGCGATGGCCACACGCGCGCACTTCACGTCGCTCGCGGCCAGTCAGGCGCTGCGGAATGTGGGACGGATGCGCACGACAGACCTGCTCCATCGGTCGCTTCGGGCCGCGCGCTACCGTTGCGTCCTGAAAGTACACCGGCTGCTCTCGGCCCGCTGACCGCCGGGCATCGACCCGCGTTGTGAAGGCGTCGTGGGCTCCGGCGCCCGAGATCGTAAGTGGTCAGGCGAGATCGCGCGGACGGATGAAATCGACCAGGGTCCATTGCGCGGGTTCGAGGTCCCAGCCGCCGACGGGCGACTCAAACAGCGCCGCGTTGCCCGTGCTCATCGAGTGGGTTGTCCTGGCCAACCAGCTCGTGAAGATCTCAGAGCCAGGGTTGTGACCGAGGA
>CALBXO010000903.1 GCA_937890335.1 uncultured Pseudomonadota bacterium
GAGGAGCCCTCTTCCGCGGCGTGGTCGGCCTTCTGGGCCCCCTTCCAGGATGTGGAGGCGTCGAACCATCGGGCCTTCTGGGCGCATGACGCCGAGGTGGAGTGTCCCTCGGATACGGAGCTGTGCGACGGTCTGGACAACGACTGCGACGGCGTCGTCGACGAGGACTGCGAGCCCTGTCCCGAGGAGATCTGTGACGACGGGCAGGACAACGACTGCGACGGCGAGATCGATGAGGGCGAGTGCCTCGGCTGCGACGACGAGATCTGCGACGAGATCGACAACGACTGCGACGGCGAGGTCGACGAGGGCTGCGACCAGTGCTTTGGGACCGCTGAGGACTGCGACAATGGCGTGGACGACGACTGCGACGGCGAGATCGACGAGGAGGACTGCGTCGTCTGCGAGGACGAGATCTGCGACGGGCTCGACAACGACTGCGACCAGCTGGTGGACGAAGGCTGCCCGGAGTGCGTGCCCACAGACGAGGTCTGCGACAACGGCGTAGACGACGACTGTGACGGCGAGGTCGACGAGGACGGCTGCGACGAGTGCGCCGACGAGATCTGCGATGGGCTCGACAACGATTGTGACGGCGAGGTGGACGAGGGATGTCCCGTCTGCATGCCGACGCCGGAGCTATGCAATGGCGTGGACGACGACTGTGACGAGCTGATCGACGAGGGCTGCGTGGACTGTCCGGGTGAACCGGAGGTCTGCGACGGGATCGACAACGACTGCGACGGTGCCACAGACGAAGGGTGCTACGACTGCGAGCCCGAAGGCGGTCCCGACCTCTGCGACGGAGTCGACAACGACTGCGACGGCGATGTCGACGAGGACTGCTGCGAGCCGAGCGAGGAAGTGTGTGACGGCGTCGACAACGACTGCGACGGTCTCACCGATGAGGGCTGCGACGGCTGCCAGCCAAGCCCCGAGGTCTGTGATGGCATCGACAACGACTGCGACGGACAGATCGACGAGAATTTTGACCGGGACGGCGACGGGTACGCCATCTGCGACGGCGATTGTGATGACCGTGACGCAGACCGCAACCCCGGCGCCACCGAGATCTGCGACCACATCGACAACGACTGCAACGGGCTCGTAGACGACGGCGCAAACTGCGGCTGATCGTTCGCCCGCCTGCTCGCCCCGCCTCCCTGGCGTCGGACAGCGTGACGGTAACGCCTGGGCCCGGCGCCCCCGACGACGGGTAGACCTTCCGGTCTGCAGACCCCGTGGGGTCTGCCGTCTCCAGGGCGGACGCCGGTTTTTCCGGGCTCGATCCATGGCGCACAACTTGCGAAGCCTGTGATTTGGTAGTCCCGGGCGCTATGATGTGTGCCAATGAACCGGGCCATGGCTGGTGTGCAATGCAACGATTGATGTTTCTCTTTCTGGCGACGGCCCTCGTGGTCGCGGCCGGATGTGATGGTGAGCCCGGCGGGTACACCGTGGAGACCGAGCCGGAGCCCGATGCGGGCGAGGAAGACGGTGGCGATCACCGGTTGCCCGACCCGGAGCGGGACCCGGACACGGGCCGCATCATCGAAGAGACCCCGCCGGTTGTAATCACCGGGGTTGAGACGCTCGTTCGGGAGACGGAGGTCGCGGCGGGCACCGCCATCTACGTCATCTGCCAGACCCTGGGAGAGGACGGCGAGCCCGTCCTGCCCGACGAACCCGTGGAGAAGACACTCCAGACGTCGCCGGCTGCGTCGTTTGGCACCGCGGACTCCGACGATCCGCTCGTGGTGCTGCCCACGCGGACCGGGGCCGTGACCATCACCTGCGCGCTTCCTGGTCTGGGGCTCATCGACCCCACTCCCGCGGAGGTCACCGTCCGCGAGGGGCGCCCGCACACCGTCGTGACCACCGTGTCTCCATCGGTCATCACGGCGGGCCAACAGGTCACGGCGACCTGCGAGGTCTTCGACGCCTACGAAAACCCGATCCCGGAGCCTCGGGTGACCCTGCGCGTCAGCCCTGAGTCATCCGGCATCCGCATTGGCGGGCTGTCGGCGACGGTAGAGCGGGCGGGGCTCTTCACGGCCATCTGTGACGTTCGTGGCGCCACGGAGACGTTCGCGGACACCTTCGAGACGCTGCCCGCGCTGCCAGCGAGCCTGGCGATTGGCGTGGAGCCGAACCAGCGTGTGTACCAGGTGGGTCAGGTCATCAACGTCGTGCCCACCGTCTCAGACCGGTACAACAACGTGATCGAGCGGCCCAATTTGTCGGTGACGAGTACGCCGCGCACCGGCCGTTTTGGGCAGGCGCGCTTCCGTTTCACCGAGGAGGGGACGTACGACCTGCTGGCGCGGATTGAGGGTCCCACGGACAGCGGCGTGGAGCTGTCTGCCACGGCGCGCGTCGTGGTCAACGGGACCGGGCCTTCCATCCGCTGCGACGAGCCCATCGACGGGGGCATCCTCAATATGCGTCCGGGCAACGAGCTGAGCTTCCGTGGCGCGGTGGGCGACGTGCACGGCGTGCAATCTGTGCGCATCAACGGTCGGACCATCATCCCCGATGAGCAGGGCCGGTTTGAGGCGGAGCTGACGACGGAGTTTGGCATCAACTTCGTGGACATTGTGGCCACGGACAACCTCGGCGCGAGCTCGACGAAGACCTGCGCGTTCCTTGTGGCGGACCAGTGGGCGCCGGAGGGCGAGTACCTGGACGACGGCGTGACGCTGCGGCTCAACCAGGAGTCGATCGACGATGACAACCGGGGCGATGGGCTCGACAGCCTCAACGACCTCCTTCACACGGTGCTCAACAGCCAGGGGCTCGAGGACGAGCTGGACAGCGCGCTCAACGGGTCCAACCCGCTGTATCCGTACCAATGCGTGGAGCGGTTCATCATCTGTCTTACCTACCTGGAGGTGAACTACACGGGGCTCGACGTGCGCGGCCCCAATGACGTGCAATTGACCCTCGTGGACGGAGGTCTGCGCGCCGTCGCGAATGTGCGCAATGTGAACGTGGGCCTTCGGATCGGGGGCACGTGGCGCACGAGCGGCACGGTCTCTCTGGAGCGCATGACCGCGGACATGACGTTTGACATGCGCCTGATCAACGGCCGCCCAAGCGTGCGTCTGCGCCAGGTCAACAGCGTCAGCGTCGGCGGCGTGAGCACCAACTTCAGTGGGCTCGTCGGGTTCATCGTGGACATTGTCGTGGACCTGTTTGAGGGCCGCATCCGGAACCTCATCCGGGACCTGCTTCGCGACTACATCCGTGACAGCTTCAACGACGTGCTCGACGGGGCCATTGGTGGCCTGGACATCTCGGGTCTCGGGGCCACGTTCAACGTGCCGCGCCTCGGCGGCGGTGACGACATCGAGCTGACCTTCGGCATCGACTTCAGCTCGATTCTGGTGTCGCCGGAACGGGCGCTCTTTGGCATTGGAACGCGCATCGGCGGCCCGGTGGAGCACGGTGGTTTCACGCGTGGCGCGCCTCTGCCGCGGGGCGCGGTGCGGGCCGACCCGCCCACGTTGCGACCCGCCGCGGCCAGCGTGTCGATGGGTGTGCTCAACCAGGCTCTGCACACCCTGTGGCGCGCCGGATTTTTTGACGCCTCCATCGGTGGAGAGGCCATCGGCGCGAACGAGGGTGCCAATGTGGTGTTGCGCACGAACCTGCCGCCGGTGGTCAAGAACCTCGGCGGGGGCAAGGTGCAGTTGATGATTGGCGCCATGCAGGCGGAGGTCGTCTACCCCGGCATCTTCGACGTACCGCTGCGGATCTCCATGGGTGCGGTCGCCGACGCAACGGTGGAGCTTGCTGGCGACGAGCTGCGGTTTGGGAACATCCAGATTCGTGAGCTCTACTTCTCCTCGGAGGACACGGCGCTGACGCCGCAGAGCCGGGGTGTGCTGGAGAATTTCCTCCAACGGGTGGTGCAGTCCCTCGTGGACAACTCGCTCAACGATGCGCTCCCAGCGCTGCCGATTCCTGCCTTCGCGCTGCCCGGTGACCTGACGCGCTTCGGCCTGCCGCAGGGCGCCTCCCTCGGGCTCGTGGACCCGGTGCTCGGGCACTCCACAACCCACTTCATGCTCGAAGCCGGATTTGGGGTGCAGTGATGAAGACACAACACACACTCATTGCCCTCACTGCCGTCCTGCTTGCGCTCGCCGCCTGCGGCGAGGACGTGAAGCCGCCGCCGGTGGAGCAGAACAACGGCACGAACAACGGCACGAACAACGGCGACCCGAACAACGGGGACCCAAACAACGGGGACCCGAACAACGGCGATCCTGGCAACAACGGCGACAACAACGGCCAGGTGATCGATCTGGACCCGGACGGCCCCGTGGAGATCCACTTGGGGCTCGACCCCGTGCGGACCATCTACACGCCGGGCATCAACGTCCTGCCCAGGGCCACTGTCTACAACGGACGCGGCCAGATTCTGGAGGACGTGGAGTTGGCGTGGGCCATCGAGCCGGCGACCGCCGGCGAGCTGCTGGAGACCGGGCGGTTTGGCCTGCGCGAGGAGGGGCAGCTGCGCATCCTGGCGTGTACCGAGATTGCCGGACGGGAGGAGCCGCTGTGCGGGGCCGTGTCGTTCATCGTAGACGCCGGACTGCCGACCATTGAGATCACGGAGCCCCGCGGCGGCGCCGAGCTGGACGCTGCCGACGGAGAGCTCATCGAGGTGCGGGGGCGCGTGACCGACACGCACGGCGTCGTCCGCGCATACCTCGACGGGCAGCCGCTCGAGCTGGCGCAGGACGGTAGCTTTGAGACCAGCGTCGTGCCTCGTTTTGGTGTGAACCATATCGAGGTGGTGGCCAGCGACAGCCTCAACGTGGGCGAGTCGCTGGTGGCGGTCGATGTGATGTGGGCGCAGCGCTACCATCCGGTGGACCTCACCGACGGCATCGACGTTCGGTTCGACGACGGAATGTTTGTGCGGCTCGGGCAGGACTTCTTTGACGACAGGGAGGCCCTTGAGATTCGGGACCCGGCGGCGGTCGTGACCGACGACCTGGCTGGTGTCGTCGAGCTCCTCATTCACGAGATCGACTTCCTGGCGCAGCTGCCCAACCCCCTGGTGGAGTCCGACACGATCACGCTTCGGATGGTGGATTTTGAGATCCGCGAGCCCACGGTGTTGGCGGACATCTCGGACGAGGGCATCGAGCTCTACATCCGCCTCGGCGGCATGCGCGTGACGACCGAGGGTTTCTTTGACTTCCAGAACGAGCGGCTGGACCTGAGCGGCGGCCTGTCGGCGACGGTGGCGGCGTTTGCGACCATTCGGTTCCAGAAGGGCGGGTTTGGCCAGCCGTACGATGTCCAGATCTCGGAGTTCGAGTTGGCGCTGGAGGACGCGACCAGCCGGTTTGTCAGCGGCGAGGCAAACGCGGTCTTCGACCTGGCGGACTCGGCGTTGCGCAGGCTCATCGAGAGTGAGCTTTTGGGCGGTCTGGTGGATGGGTTCCTGAACTCGGTGCCGGAGATTCTGGTCGGCGCGCTGCAGGAGCTGGAATCTGCCATCGACGGGCAGGAGATTGGTTTCGACAGCGGCTTTGGCAACGGCATCACCGCGCGGCTCGAGGCGGAGATGGGCACTGTGGACGCGGTGAACGCATGGCACATCCTCGGCACGATGCGGACCGCGATCACGAGCGACGCACAGCCCTTCTATCCCGACAGTCGCGGTGTGGCGAGCATCGTCGACGAGGGCGTCGAGCCGGTTTTCTTCTCGTCGAGCCGCTTCCAGACCGGGCTGCGGTTGGCGATGATCAATGGGTTGTTGCACACGCTGTGGCAGGGCGGGGTCCTGGACCTCAACATCCTGGACGCGCTGCCGCCCGAGCTGGCGTTTGTGACCTCCGCGGCCCGTACCCGTGCGCTGCTGCCGCCGGTGCTCCTGCCGCCGTCCTCGCACGACGCCCCGTGGGATCTGGAGCTGCATGTGGGGCAGTTTGAGATTGAGGCCGAGCTCAATGATCGCGTGGACACGTACGCGTTCAACATCGTCGTGGGGGTGCACCTGCTCATCAGTGATGGTGGACTTCGGATCGACGTGGAGGAGCGGCCGATCATCACAGCCTGGGCCGTTGGCAGTGACCACGAGGACGGCGTCTTCTTCGACCCCAATGGACTGGCCAACCTGGTTTTGACGGAGATCTGGCCAGGCCTCGCCGAGTCGCTTCGCGGTGCCCTGGACATCGAGCTTCCGAACGCCGAGATCGACCAGCTGGGCGAGATCGCGCCGACACTGTCGGACTTCGAGATCAGCTTTGGGCTCAGCGACGAGGCGACCTTGGAGTCGGGCTACCTCATCTTTGACGGCAACCTTCGCGGTACGGCGGACATCACCCAGTAGTCGCTACTGGAGTACCGCCAGGGTCACGTCCGGGAACAAATCGTCGGGTCGCTGGCCCTCCTCACCTCTGAGAAACCGCACGGTATCCATCGTCTCAACGATCATCTCGTAAGGGATGTCGGGGTCCGCCGAGAGGCTCAGCGTGGTCTCGTTGGGGTGGCTCGACTTGAGCGTGGCCAGCTGGTTGTAGAGGGCCTCAAAGTCGTAGTGAGCGGGTTCCGCCTGGCCGGTGCCGTCCCTTGTGGCGATGGTGGGGAGCGTCTCCCCCTGGGTCGCCAGCACAAAGCCTGCGTGGGTAATCGCCACGGTCAGGTTCAGCGACTCCACCTCGGGGCCGGGGTTCACGTTCACCATCCTTGGGACGTTCACGTTGATGACCCCGAGCTGCTCAAACTCGATGGAGATGAGCAGCAGCGGGATGAGGATCATCACCAGGTTGAGAATGGGGGCGAGGTTGAGGCCGGTCTGTTCCGGGTGCGGTCGGCGTTTCATCATGTTGCTCCGTGGCTCGGGTCGCCCTCCTGGACGAGCGGCGCCGCAGAACCTGACCGGCCCCTGATTCGGCGTCACCGGGTTTCTCGTTTGGGTTGAGCGAGTGATCGGCGAGACAAATCGTCGTGTAGCAAGGAGGTTGGGCGCCCGCGGGCTCCCGGCCCGCGAAGCCCGAACGACGCAGATAGACGGCGGTTTGGCCGTCGAGCGCCGCTCAACACGAGCGAGAAACCCGGTCAGCCGCGGCGCAGCTTGTTGCCCACCGGCATGGGGGCGCGGTCTGCCATGAGGACCATCAGCGCGGTGGCGGTGCAGAAGGTGCGGCCCGTGATGCAGTGGTGGCCGGTCCAGGAACCGTCGCCGTTCTGGACCTTGCCGAGCATCTTGGACATGCGCGCGTCCCACTTCTCCCAGCCGTCGCCGCCCTTGATCATCAGCGCCTCGCTGACCAGCAGGTAGGACAGGAACTCCTCACCGCCGTTGTTGCCAAAGCCCTGGACGAAGGCGGGGCTGTCGAGGTTGCGGACCAGGTCTGCCTCGGCATTGTCGGCGCGCTGTTCGGCTTTCTCGTTGGAGGCGAGGTCCGCGATGGCCTTCTTGTCACCCTTCTGGGCGCGCTTGCGCAGCTCGGTCTCCTGCTGCTTGTAGGTGTTGACCGAGTCGCGCAGTCCGGCAGAGCTGGAGGCCTTGCCGTACAGGGCGACGCCGGCGTCGCCGGAGCCCGCTGGCGCGTTGGCCTGGGCCTGCGCGGCACCTTCGAGGCGCCGCAGCGTGTCGTCGTCTACGTCCGCACCAGATTGCCAGGCGCGGTTGAGGCCCTTGGCGGCCAGGCCCTGTGTGAGGGTGGGCGCCCAGCCCTCGTTGGCGAAGGTGCCGTCGCCCTTCTGGTTCTTCTCGATCTTGCGGATGACCTTCTCGAGCCCCTTGGCCAGCCGCTTCTCGTCGGCCGGGCTGCCCATCGCGCCCTTGAGCTCGCTGAGCATCATCACGCTCGTGAAGGTGTCCACGTAGGTGCCGATCTTGGCCTGCACGCGGGTGCCGCGGACGTTGGTGACGTAGAGCGAGTCTGCGTCACTCGCTTCAATCTGACCCAAGACATATTGCACGCCCTTGCGCACCGTGCCCTTGTGCGCCCCGCTCGAGGGGGTGCTGCCGGCGCGCATCAACGCGAGGGTGGCCATGCAGGAGTCCGCCACATTGGACGTCGATTTGACGGGCTGCGCGTTGGGGGCGTGCCGGCGCCCGCCCATGTTGACGCTCTCATCCCCCTGGCCCCAGCCACCGTCGGCGTTCTGGGTGGCGACGAGCCAGTCGATGCCCTTCTTGACGTCTGCGCTCAGGGGCTTGGCGTGTGCCGGTTTGGCCAGCGCCTGCTCGTCGGGCGACTTCTTGTCGACCTTGGCCGGCCCTGCCTCGCCGAGCTTCTTGATCGTTACCTTGTAGCTGCTACGCCCGGAGTCCTGGGCGCTGACGACGCTGATGGCGGCAAAGCCGGCGGCGGCCACGAGTGCTGCTGCGAGTACGGTGCGAAGTGTTCGCTTGTTCATTTCCAATCTCTCCATTCCACTGCCCAGTCAGAGGCCGAACGGTGGATCCGCGCTTGGCCTTACAGGGCAGGGGAAACGGCGGGTTTCGAAAATCGATCTGGATTTGGTGAATGAGGTCCGCGCGTCTCCTTGCCATCGCCCATTGTCTGGCGGCGCGCGACGATGAAGAGCAAGGGCTGAGATGCTAGTGTGGCGTATGCGCCTTGGCCTGCTCTTGCCACTTTTGATCTTGTGCGGTTGCGGGCAATGCTCTGCGCCTGCGGAACCAGTGGATCCCGACGTGGCCGCGATTGATGCTGCGCTGGAGAGAGGGACGCGGTTCTTGCTCGACGCCCAGAGTGAGGACGGGGCGTGGCGCTCCACGACGTATGGCGCGTTCAAGGACGGCTACTCCCTGACGCCCATGGTCCTGGCGAGTTTGATGTTCGCGCCGGAGGTGGAGGGGCGGGCGGTGGCCTACGCGCGCGGCGTGGACTTTGCCGCGACCGTGGTGGTGGGCGACAAGTTGGCGGCTGGCTTTGACGCACCGAGCTACCCCGTCTACACGGCGGCGCTGACGGCGGTCGTTCTCAGCGCGCCGCAGAACCGCAGGCATCTGCCCGCGCGAGATGTGCTGGTGCGGGAGCTGCGGGGACTGCAACTGCCAACAGGGGGGTGGGGGTACACGTCGCGCAGCCGGGCCGCGGCCAACCTCAGCTCCACGCTCTGGGCTGTGGGCGCGCTCCGGCTGGCGGGTGTGCCCGGTGACGATGCGGACATTGCCCGCGCGCGGGGTTTTGTGGAGCGCTGCCAGAATCACCCGGGCGACGGCGGTTTCTTCCACAGCCCGGATCTGCCGGACAGCAACAAGGCCGGCGAGGACGGTGGGCGGCCCCGGTCGTACGGGTCGATGACCGCGGACGGTGTGCGCGCTTTGGCCCGCGTGGACGGCGATGCAGACAGGAGTGCGGCGGCGGTGGCCTGGTTGAGCGAGCGCTTTGATCCCGAGCGGAACCCGGGCGTCTTCCCCGAGCAGGACGAGGTGCGGCGGGCGTCCGCCTACTACTATTGGGTCTGGTCCGCGTCCCACGCCATGCTGCTGTCCGGACAGTCCGGGTGGGCCCGACCGCTGGCCCGCGCCGTGGTGGGGCGGCAGGACGACGACGGTGGTTGGCGCAACGGCTACACGGAGATGCGGGAGGACGATGCGTTGGTGGCCACGTCGATGGCCATGGCTGCGCTCTCGGTCGCACGCTACCGGATTACTGGAACGTGGACCGCCCGGCGGTAACGCTGCCCGGAGCGTCGGGAGCGTCGAAAGGTCCTCGGCGGAAGTGCCGGACGATCAGCGGACACTGACGCGGTTGGTTGCCATGAGCAGGCGGTGCCCGAGGTCGCGATGACTCTTGATGAACTCGCGCGACAGGGGCGCCGCGGTCATCTCCGGCACCCGCCGGATCTTGGTCTTCTCGTCGGCCTGGCCGGTGACGGCAGCCCGCATGCGGGCGATGCCTGCTTCGTCCTGCCCCGTGACGCACGTGCGCCGGAGGATGCCCAGGATCTTACCGAGGCTCTCGACCTTGCGCGGCCAACCGGGCCCCCAGACCTCCACTGCAATGTCCTTGTCGGTGAGCCATTCGCCGGGCCGGAGCGCCAACGCCCGCAGCGCCAACAGGCACACCTTGGGCAGCTCGAGCTCCACGTCGAAGAGGGTCGCGGACGCCGTCGTGACCAGCAGGTCCGGGTTGCTTCGTGCGGGGGTCGCTGAGGTGCGCAGTTCGACATCGGCCTCGAGGAGCTCGACGCGCAGCGTCACCCCGCCCATATGGACGTGGTCCCCCAGGCGAAGCTCGGCGGGACCGTCGATGGCCAGTCGGTTGACGCGGGTCTTCTTGCGGCCGCAGTTCTCGAGCCAGACCTTCTCGCCGGCCACCCGGACCGCGGCGTGCTCGTCGGCCATCCAGCGGTCGTCCAGCCGCCAGCCGGCGCCTTCGCCGCTGCCGATGACTGTGTTCCGGACAAGGTCGTAGCGGGTTCCCACCGGCACGTTGCTGCCGGCGCGGGTCTTGGTTACGAGCAGGGAGTACCTGGGCATGAACGGGACTCTACCCCAACTGTCCGCGCATGTCCCGCGGACGCTGGGCCCGTGGGTGCGCGGTGGGTCGCCCACGGGTCGGGGGTACTAG
>CALBXO010000904.1 GCA_937890335.1 uncultured Pseudomonadota bacterium
ACGTAGTGGCATTCGGGGACTAGGAGTCGAACCTAGATTAACGGAGCCAGAACCCGTCGTCCTGCCATTAGACGATCCCCGAGCAGCCGTTTGGCGCTCCCCAATTGGGACGGTCTATATATGCTCGCGTTTTCGACCTGTCAACCGAAAAAATTCTAGCGCCTTGCGGCATTCGGGGACCAGGGATCGAACCTGGATTCCTGGTACCAAAAACCAGTGTCCTGCCATTGGACGATCCCCGAGCGCGGCCTCAGGATGGCCACGGTGGCAGGACCTGTCAAGGGAGAATCTGGGCCTGCGCTGGACCGCCCTACTCCTCGTCGTCCTCTTCGGCGTCGCGCAGAATGCGCGTCGCTTCCCACGTGGCCGTGAACGGTGACCGGTTGCCCTGGATGTTCACCCAGCCGTCGTACTCACCATCAACGATGTCGTCGACGAGGAGGTCGCCGTCCATTTCCACGAGAGTCCCGCTGCCGCTGATCTCGATGACCGAGTCCACCTGAAGGTTGCCCAGCAACACCTCGGCGAAGCCAAATAGCGTTCGGATGACGGAGTTGCACACGTCCTCGATGTCGGTGGCCTGCACGCAGACGATGTCCGCAGGCGCGCATATCTCCCCGTCGCTCCCGGTGATGGCGAGACTCAGGCCCTCGCAGTCTATCCAGTAGAGGATTGCGTCCACCATCGAGTGCGCGTTGCCATCGGTCAGAGCTGGCAACAGCACCTCGTTGAGCAGGTAGAGGATGAGCTGCCCGTACCGCAGGTTCACCGAGTGGGTGAAGATCTGCAGCTGGTTGTACGCGGCGACCTGCCCGGTCCACTCCCCGTACACGAGTCCGAGTGTCGAGTCGCGGTCCAGAGCGAGCTCGATGCGACCGCAATCCGGGGGCGAGTTCTCGTCGCAATTCCAGCGCCAGTAGACTGCGATTCCACGCCAGTCGTCGGAGCCGTACACCTGGTAGTCGTTGCCGAGCTTGCCAATGGTCAATGTGCTGAGCACTTCCAGATTCGTGACCATGTCCCGCAGATCGAGACCGGCGCGCTGGATTCGGCTCAGGAAGTCATTTCCGCCAATGAAGCCGTTGATGGCGTCCTCGATCTGGTCGTCGAGGCCGAACACATCGAGGAAGAACTCCACGGCGCCAGCGATGAGGCCGCCCAGGAAGGAACGGACCAGGTTGATGAGCTGGTCAAACAGGTAGCGGCCGGGGTTCTCGAAGGCGTCGAAGATCTCCCCGAGCACCGCCCCGACGTTGCCGGAGTTCTCGAGGGTCTCCGAGAAATCCCAATTGCTCTTGGAGTCGTAGCGACCCACCGGGTTGAGTGGCAGGAGCAGGAGGACGATCTCGACCTTGGTAATCTCGTCTTCGCGGATGCGTAGATCGTCGACGCAGCCGGCCGCGGCCCGCTGCCCGAACTCACCGCGCCCGATGGCGACGACGGTCCACGGCTCCCGTGTCAGCAGCGCGTCGAACTCCGCCTTCCGGTCCGTGTTTCGGACCTCGTCGAAGTAGTCGGGCTCGGGCAGCCGGTTGAGCGGCTGGAAGTCGTCACAGCGGTACACACTGTCCGGAAAAACCAGGACCTCGATGGGGGCGACCGGGTAGACGGACGCGCCGCTGTGGATGAGCGTGACCTCGAGGCCGCCGGACGGAAGGTCGCCGACGCCCAGCTTGAACTCGACCTGGTTGGCGCCCGAGTGGGTCGCCCGAACCACAAACTCACGGAGCTCCTCGCCGGCCAGGAACCGGACCCGGGCCAGCCCGGTCTCGTCGGTGGTGGCCGTCCTCTCGCTGAGCTCGACCCCGTCCGGCGACTCGAGGATCTCCCACTCGATGAGCTCGCCGGGGACCGGGTTTCCGGTGTCCTTGGCAAACAGGAGGACGCCGATCGCGATCTGCCCGAATTGGTCGACGCTGATGTCAGTGTCGCCCCCGTCGGGGATCATGATGCAGCAGCCACCCTCCACACCGGGCGTATCGGGGTTGTCCCGATCGTCTCGGCCCGTGTCACGGTCCGGGAGCGAGTCGTCCTGGTGCGACGTGTGCGTGAGCTTCGAGTCACCGCAGGAGGCGGCGAGCGCGACCACGGCGAGGCAGACGAAGATTCTGGATGCGTACGATCGGCACATGGCAGCGCGCTCCCCCGAGCGAGAGTTGACCGCCAAACACTAGCACACGACGCGTGCCAGACGCGAATCGGGACGTCGATGGAAAGGGAGTAGAGGCTGGGGGCGCGCGTCAGGCAGCGCGGCGCGAGACAGTTGGGTCGCCGGGGCGCGAGGTCGCGCAGCCGTCCGACCTCAGTTCTGGCCGAACCCGCGCTCTTTGTCGGCGGTGACGGAGATGCCCACAAAAATCGCCACCGCGGCGGCCACGGAACCACCGATGAACAGGCCGGTCTTCCAGCCGCTGAAGGTCTGCACTTCGGCGCCATCGACCTGGTCGATGGCCAGCAGGAGGTCGTAATCCGGTGACACCAGCTGCGAGTCGGTCATCGCGAAGTTGAACGGAGTGACGCGGTGGTAGACCCCGTCCGTCGTTATCACGCGCAGGGGCGACGCGGTGTTGAGCCGCACAGTGGCGCAGCCCGTCTTCGGATCAATGTCCTCGTCAACAGGCGCGCCCGCAGCTTCCGCCGGTGCATCTGTCGCGGTCTCCCCCTCTCCGGCAGCCATGAGCACCGAGGGCTCAACGCGGGATTCGGCACCCGCAGCGGCCTCGTCGCAACCGTCGATGATGACCCGGACGGACGCCTTCTGCTCGACGGTCGCCTCAAGGTTGCCCAGCTGCGGCTTGGAGATGAAGTAGGTGTTGTAGCAGCCCATCTGGACCGTCGCGATGGCGACAGTCAGTACGAGCATGCAAATCCAATTGAGCTTGGAACGTTGGGTTCCGGTCGTCATGGCGCTTCCCACGTGGGTCAATTTATCCGTCGAGGACGGCGGCGCGTAATGTATACAGGGCCTCAGAGATTGCGCAAGGGGCGCGGGGCACCTCCACGCGGCCGAGGGAAGGTTGTGGTGGAGGCACCCCGCGATTGGCTTGTCTACGGAAGCGATGGCGCGCCGGGTAGATTTTCGAGCCTGTGCGCCCTATTCTCCTGCGACCAGCCGGGGCATGAACCATCGCCTGAGGTCCCGCGGGCGCAGTGCCCGACGACCGACAGGACGCAGTGAGCCACATTCACGTGCGACATTTTTTGTTCCTTCTCGCCTGTCTGGCGGTCCTGGGTGGCTGTCGGTCCGAGGCGGATACCTTCGTCGCCGAGGCGACCTTGATCGGCGACGCCACCGAGGGGTACGGCCCGTACGAGGTGGTGGCGCGGGCTCGCGGTGGGCGCGAAATCACGTCCGCGCGCCTCCACTGGCAGGTTGTGGGTGACGACTCGGTCCAGCAGGTCTTCATGACCTCGCTGGACTCAGATCCGCTCGCCGTCCGTGGGGCAATCACCGCTCCGGTGGGCACGACCGCCCAGGGGGAGACCACCCGCGAGCCGTTCGTGCTCGGCACACGAATCCAGTATTGGGTGCGGGTTGAATCTGCCGGTGGCGGTTCGGCCACCGCGCCCTTCGAGGCGCCGGGAGAGACCTACGAGTTCGTCGTCGGCCCCGCACGGCAACCCGTCTTGCCGCTGGAGGTGAGCCCGACGCGCGGTCCGAGCACAGGGGGGACTCGCGTCTTCGTGCGCGGTGAGGGATTCCGACCCACCACAGAGGTGCTCTTTGGGGCCAGCCTGAGCGCGGAGGTTGTGTACCATACCAGCCATTTGCTTGAGGTCGTGACGCCGCCCACCGCCGCGGGAAGCGCGCCCCTGCTGGTTCGCAACCCGACCGGCGCCGCCGGACGGCTGCCCGACGCCTTCTTCTTTGTGCCCCCGCCGCAGCCGACAACAGTCCGCCCCGATTCGGGGCCGACACGCGGCGGCACCCGCGTGACCATCGACGGTTCAGGGTTTCAGGACGGCGCCGTCATCACCCTCGGCGGGCTCCCGGTCGCAGACCCACTCGTCGTCTCACCCACACGCATTCTGGCGACCACGCCGGCCCATGAGGCCGGACCCGTGGCGCTGGCCATCGTGAACCCAGATGGTCAAAGCGGCACTCTGGAGGGGGCCTTCACCTACGTGCCCCCGCCCACAGTGCTGACCGTGAACCCCGAGGCTGGACCGGTCGAGGGGGGACAGGCCGTCACCGTCACGGGCACTGGATTTCGCCAGGGCCTCACGCTGCTGTTCGACGACCAGCCCGCGGAGGTGACCGCCACGGCGCAGACCGTTATTCGCGCCGTCACCCCGCCGCACGGGGCCGGTTTTGTGGACGTAACCGTTGTGAATCCGGATGGGCAGCGCGCCTCGCTGCGGGACGGCTACGCCTATCTTGGGCCCCCGGAGCTGCTCGATGTGACCCCAGAGACCGGCTCCACCCTCGGCGGGACCGAAGTCACGCTGACCGGGCGGAACTTCTTCCGGGGGATGACCGCCTCCTTCGGTGGGGCCGACTGCGTCGATCTCGTCGTCGTCACTGACACGCTCGCCACCTGCGTGACGGCCCGGCACCCGCTGGGACTCGTCGACGTCGTCATCGAGAACATCGACGGGCGCTCGGCGACGCTGTTTGGCGGCTTCGAGTACATCCCGCCCGCCCCGGAAATCATCGACATCCAGCCCAACCGCGGGCCCGACCTGGGCGGCACGGTCGTCACGATCACCGTCCGGTACCTGCAACCCGGCGCCAGCGCTGATTTTGATGGACTGGGCGCGGGCGTCGTGTCCGTCACCATCGACGGAGATGTCGGCACGATCGTGGTCCGCACCCCGCGCCACCCCGAAGGGTTGTCGGATGTCAGCGTGACCAACCCCGACGGGCAGAGCGCGACCCGCGTCGACGGATTCCTCTTCGTGGGTCCCCCCATCATCGACAGCATCGACCCGGACCGCGGGCCCGACACGGGCGGCCAGGAGGTGACGATCACAGGTCGCAACTTCCTGGTGGGCATGACCGTGCAGTTCGATGGTGTGGAGGCCGAGGTCATCGAGATTGACCCTGAGTCGGGACGGATCGTCGTGCTCACGCCGCCGCACGCCATTGGGTTTGTGGACGTTCGTATCGAGAACACCGACGCGCGCAGCGACACCGCGGAGGACGCCTATGAGTATGTCTTGCTTCCTCCCTCCATCCGCGAGATCGATCCGGCCAGTGGCCCGGTGTGGGGAGGCAATGAGGTGCGCGTCGTCGGCACGGGGTTCCGGGTGGGGGTTCGCGTCCTGATCAACGGGCAGCCGGTCGCCGTCACCCGCGTCTCGGGGACGGAGTTGGTCTTGGTAATGCCCGCCGGTGAGGCGGGCCCCGTCACCCTGGAAGTCATCAACCCCGACGATCAGTCGGCCTCGGGCACCTACACGTACATTGCTCCCACCTTTGCCCCGGAGGGTGGCCTGATTGCCGGGTTCACGACCGTCACCATCCGCAGCCCCGGTTTGGATCCCGATGTGGTGGTTCGCTTTGGCCCGCGGCCCGCGGTGGAGGTGGACTTCGTGTCCGAGAACGAGATCCGGGTGGTCACGCCGCCTGGCACAGTGGGGACGACCGACATTCGCATCGTCACGGGGAACGCCCGTGACGCCACATTCCCAGACGCGTTCGCCTACCGCATCTTCGCGGATGTGACGGAGGAGACGAACCTCCCCGAGGAGCGCTCCTGCATCGAGGCGGAGGCCGCCGACGTGGATGGCGACGGCGACACGGATCTCGTGCTCGCGCTCGGCGGCGTGTTCCAGGACGACAGCAGGAACGTGCGCAACGCACTGTACCGGAACGAGAACGGTCGCTTGGTGCGTGAGGAGTTTGGTCCCGCCGAGAACGGGATGAATGCCTCGCTCGAAGACTTTGATGGCGACGGCGACCTGGACCTGATGATCGCCAACCTGGATGGCCTCAACCGCCTGTATACCAACGACGGGCGCGGCAACTTCACCGATGTCAGCGCGCGCCTTCCCATCGGGCGGGCCAGCTACGACGCCGGGTTCCTCGACGCCAACGGCGACGGACGGCTCGACATCTTCCTCGTCAACACCGCGGAGCCTGAGAATCTGTTCATCAACACCGGCAATGGCCAGTTCGTCGACCGGACGAGTCTGCTGCCTCCCACGAACAACTCGGAGCATGACCACGACTATCACTTTGGAGATCTCGATGGTGACGGCCGTGACGACATCGTCATCTCTGTCGACGCTACGGTCGAGGCGAACCTCAGACCACGCTACGACGCGTTCAACCGTGTCCTGATGTCGTCGCAGGGCGGGCGGTACACGCGGTCCGCCGGCGGCCCCTCCGCGGCGCTGGGCGACTACCTCGATTCCCAGTTTGGCGACATCGACGGAGACGGCGACCTCGACCTCGTCATGGCGGACAACATTGACAACTCCGCGCCGAATGTCTCGCCCGTGACACTGTTCCAGCGCAACGGGGTCATCATCTACACCAACGACGGTCGCGGCGGACTGACCGACGACCGGACGCGCATTGACCAGGAAATCCTCGGGCCTGGAACGTCGGTGACGCTCCGGGATCTGGACGACGACGGCGATCTGGATCTGATGGTCGCCGTGCTCGCCCGTGTTGGCGACATCCAACCTGGCTTCCTGCGCGGTCAGCCCAATTGGATCTACGTCAACCGCGGCGACGGGTTCTTCTTCGACGCCTCATCGGCGTGGCCCGCACTGCGTGACGGCACGTACGACATTGAGGTTATGGACGTCGACAACGACGACATACAGGACCTCTACATCTGCAACTACCTCGGCCCCAACCGGCTGTTTGTGCAGACCTCGACCCCGTGATGGCGAGGCGGTCCGCGGTCACGGTCGTCCTCTGCACGCTGGCCTGCAGCGTCGCCACCGCGCAGCTGCCCCCGCCCTACTCCGAGAACTACACCGGTGCCTTCCTGGCCGCGGGCGCGACCGCGGGCTCCGTGCGGGGCGCGGCGCCCGACGCGCGGCCGCAGTGGGGCCCGGCTGTGGGTGCCTGGGTGCAGTGGTCGGCGCCGCTTCAGGTCCTGGACGCCCAGCTGTCGTGGCTGCACGCAGAGGTCGGCGACGGACAGGACACGCTCGTCGCCGCGGCTGCCATGCACCCGCTGTTCATCGCACACCTGGAGTCCGGGCCCCTCTTTTACGTGCTGGGGAGCTTCTACTTGCTGGCGGGGGTGGACCTGGACTTTGTGCATGGCCCCAACGGGGTCACGGATCCGGGCATTCACCTTGGCGCCGGCATCGACGTGCCACTGGACGATGTCGACGACGGGGGTGCGTTCTGGCTGGGCGTGGAGTACCGCCGCAACACGATCGACCACCCGCGGGACCACTACACGGTGGAGGAGGTCCAGGACGTGGTGCTGCTGCGTTTGAGCTGGCGGAACAACGGGTTGGGCTGGGCGACACCCGATCGAGGCATGGAGGCCATTGCCCGGCCAGAAGGCACGAAGACCCAGAAAGCGGTCAGCGAAACAGCGCGCTGACGCTGTTGCCGTCGTGAATGCGCTGGATGGCGCGCGCAAACAGCTTCGCGACACTGAGCGAGTGCACCTTTTCCGGAAGGCCGCCGGGCGTCGGAATCGTGTTCGTCACCGTGACTCCGCTCACGGGCGACTCCGCGATGCGCTGCACCGCCTCACCGCTGAAGACGCCGTGGGTCGCGACCGCCCTCACCTCGGCCGCGCCCCTGCTCAGCAGGAACTCCGTGGCTTCGACGAGCTTTTCCCCGGTGTCGATCTCGTCGTCGATGATGATGGCCACCTTGCCGTCGACCTCACCGATGAGGTTTGTGGCGCGCTCGTGTCCGTCGTTGCCACGGCGATCGATGATGGCCATCGGCAGGTCGAGACGGTTCGCATACCGCCCCAGGTCCTTGGCCTCACCCATGTCCGCGGCGCACACGACCGCGTTGGACAGGTCCGTGTGCTGCTGGAGGTGCGTGCAGAGGATGCCCGCCGCCTGAAGCTGGTCCGTGGGGACACGAAAGAACCCCTGCACCTGCGGTGCGTGGAGATCCATGGTCAGCACGCGGTCTGCCCCGGATGCTACAAGCAGGTCGGCGAGCAGCCGCGCGACGATGCTGATGCGTGGCTGCGATTTCTTGTCTGCGCGCACGTACGGCATGTACGGCAGCACCGCGGTCACGCGCCCGGCCGAAGCCGACTTGAGCGCGTCGATCATGATGAACAGCTCGAAGATGTGCTGGTGCAGCGGCGTTGCCGCCGTCTGAATCACAAAAACGTCCGACTCCCGGACGTTGTCCAGGATCTGCACTTCCAGGTTGCCGCTGTCGGCGAGCTCGGAGCGGCTGCGGCCCACGGGCAGGCCGAGGTGACTGCAGATGCTCTGCGCAAGTTCGGGGTGACTGCTACCGGAGAAGATCGCGAAGTCGCCGTACACTAGACCTCCTGGTCTGTGGATTTGTCGCCCAGCACCAATGCCAGGACCAACGCGTCCTCTCGGTTGTCCGAGTAGTAGTTCTTTCGCCGTCCGATGGATTGAAAGCCGCGGCTCTCATAGAGAGTGATTGCCGCAGCGTTGCTGACCCGAACTTCGAGGGTCACATACTGCAAACGCTGCTCCGTGCATACCTCCAGCGCCGCATCGAGCATGTGCCGACCCAGTCCCTGCCGCCGGTGGTCGGGGTGCACAGAAACGTTGAGGATGTGAAGCTCGTCGTGGACCACCCAGTAGCAGATGTGGGCGATGGTGTGACCCGAGCCGTCCTCAGCATCGATGACCACGAGGTTGGACCAGTCAGCCCTCAGTTCGCGCTCAAAGATCTCTCGCGACCAGGGGTTTGGATAGCAGAGGTTTTCAACGACCAGGACAGAGTCGATGTCATCGGGAGACATCTGCCGCATCCTGGGCCTCTCACTCACCGTCGGACTCATCACGCGCGGCGTATTCCAGCCGATCCTCAGCGTCGAGTTCGGGCGCTGCGCCGTTCGCGGCGGTGGGACTGACGGTGCGCTCGATCCGCTCCCAGAGGGCCTCTTTGCCGAGGCCGCTGAGGCTGCTGAACACGAGGAGCTCGGACGGAGGAACGCCCGTTGACCGCGCGATCTTTGCCAGCGCCGACGTGCGGGCGTTGCGCGTGAGCTTGTCCGCTTTGGTGAAGATGAGGATCGGCTGCGCGCCAAAATGGGCGAGGGCCTGGTACAGCTGGGTGTCCTCGTCGCGCATGCCTCGGCGGATGTCCATCACGATGGCGAGCGCCTTGAGCTGTACCCGTGTGCCGAGGTAGGCCTCGATCATCTTCCCCCAATCCTGTTTGACGCGCTTGGGGACCTTAGCGAACCCGTAGCCGGGCAGGTCGACCAGCCCCATCTCGCGCCCATCTACGAAGCGGGTCTGGAAGAAGTTGATGTGCTGTGTCCGCCCGGGTGTTTTGGACACCTTCACGAGTTTGCGGCGCTCGACCAATGTGTTGATGAGGCTGGATTTGCCCACGTTGCTGCGCCCGGCAAAGGCAATCTCGTGCAGGTCCCACTCAGGGTAGTGCTCGGGCTTGACGGCGCTCTTGATGAAAATGGTCTCTGCCAACTTGAGCATCAGGACATCTCGAGCGCGCCGAGCGCGCTGACCAATCCGCCGCCGATCGCGGCGGCCAAGGCGGCAATTGCGAACGCGACGACAGTGCCCCGGAGCCAGTTCCAGCCGGGCCCGACCCGCCCGCCGAGTCCATGCAGGCCCACGGCACAGACCGCTGCGGCCAGGGCCGCGGCGCTGAGCAGATGCTCGCCGGCTCTCGCGGGGCCCCATACACCTGAAAGATCGTAGCCCGCGACGAGGAAGATGGCGCAGCCGAGACAGAGCGCCAGCGCGCCCCACTGTAGGTTGTCCCGGACGCTCAGCGCGTTGGCGGCCCGCAGCCACACGGACCTGGCGGGGCTGGCCCGGCGCATCAACCCGGCAATGCCGAGCGTCAGAGCCGCCCCTCCGACGGCTCCGAGGAACGCCAGGGGCACCGCGATCAGAGGAACGGACGCAAGGAACGGGGCCTGCCCAAGCGGGCGGGCGCCCCCCTCCAGGGCCTGGGCTACGGCCACCGGGGTCAGGAAGGCCTTCACGGACTCAGGGTCGATGGTCACGGGCCGGCCGTTGAGGGCCAGGAGCCAGCCGACGACGACCAGCGCCGCCAGCCCTCCCGCCGTGCCGGCAACGGCGCGCACGGTGCGAGGAAGCGGCGAAATCCCCGCGACCGCCAGCAATCCGGCGCACAACAGTCCGACCGCGCCGATGTCGGGCACGTCCAGTGTGATGGGCACGCCCTGCCCAAAATCGACCAGCCAGAAAGCCGGCGATCCCGCGGCGTCCACCGTGGGAAGGTTGACGGTCCACGACCCAGGGCCGTACGCGCTGAGCCTTCGGACGGCCAGCAGCGCGACGGCCGCGCCGGCCAACCAGAGCGCACCGCCGCTCTCGCGCTCCGACAGCAGGGCCGCTCTTCCTAGAAAGCCGGCCGCGGCGGCCAGCGCGGTGCCCGCGGCCAGGAGCATCGTCACCCGCGAGACGGACATGACGGCGTCCGCTGAGATCGGAGCCGCGACCGACGCGGCGACCACGAGCCCGCCGCAGGCGGCCGCGGCCAGGGCGAGATCCGAGACGGACGCTTCCCGGCCGGGCAAAGTGAAGGCCGCGAGGACGGCGCAGGTGAGGCTGGCGCCGACCACCCCGGCGTCCACGCCCGAGGTCCAGGCGACAGCCGCCGCCGCGACGCCCAAAACGCCGAGAGCCAGACGCACCGCCAACGGAGGCAGCGCCGTGAACCTGAGTACGGCGCCGGCCACGGCCACCAAAGACAGGACGATGAGTGCCACAAACATCATGGCTCCCCCTCCTCTCCGATGAGCTCAACCAGTGTTCGTGCCACCGCGCCGCCCTCGTTGATGGAGCTGACGATGATGGAGTCGCCGCGGGTGCTGCGCACCCACGTGGCCGCGACCTGGCGGCCAGATGCCAGCAGCGCCGTGCCCAGGGCCATCAGGAGCAGAAGCACCGGAAGACGTTGGTCCCGGTTGGGTTCATGGATCGCGACGGTGACTCGGTTTCCGGAGATGGGCGCCTTGAACTTGATGTGGTAGCGACCCGCTCGGTGCAATTGGTCGAAATCGGGCCGCTCTTCGAACGTCAGAAAGCTCCCCGAGGGCCCACCTTCGGTCTCCTGCACCGTGCCGCTGGCGCCGAACCCGGCGCCGCCCGCCCAGTTCGCAGCGACCCGCTCCAGCGCAAAAACGCCCGGGCCCGCCGGGTCCTGCACAGGTCGGTTTGGCGTCATGCGCAGCTCGAATGTCCGCTTCTCGACCGAGTCTGTCACGTCCACCACAAGCCCCGCTGGGCGCAGGCTGGGCTCGATGCCGCGGACCCGCAGCACATGCTCCCCCTGGACCACCGCCTGTCCGGCTTGTAAGACGACGCGCGCCGTCTCCCCGGTCTGCACCTGGTGCACGTCCAGCGTCACGGTCGGCGGGCCCTCCGTGGTCACGTCGGCCAGCACGTAGCCGGCGCCGCCGAGGTTTTCCTGGACCCACACGCCCTCGCGGTACACCCGCGCGCTCTCCGTGGGTTGGCCGGCGACCAGCACGAGCTCCCCGCCTTGTTCAAGGCCGGAGGGACCCACCAGCGGCAGGGCCAGGTAGCCAATCGCGGAGAGCACCACGAGCACGGCACCTGCCATGGCGCTGGCGCCACGGAACATGGACGTGCGCCGGTCGTCGAGTTGGAGGCTGCTGGCGTCCATCAACGCATCGGAGATGGTGAGATCAGCGTTGACGCTGTCACTGCCTGCTCGCGTCGACCCGCGCAAGGCGGGGAGCGCTCGGGCTGCGGCCATCGCGACTGCAGACACGATTACGACGCCCACGGCCAGCGCGCGCACGGACCAGGTGGTGGTTGCCTGCGTCCCGGCGCCCATGAGCGCCGAGGCTTCGACCAGGTGCACCATCGCACCCACGGCGAGGCCGGCGGCCAGGGTCCACGGGGCTGCAATCACGGCGAAGAACCGGTCGATCAGACCGGACTGCGGACTTGGAGTGTGTGACGGGGTCAACGCCTATCGCGGTGGTTGCGCCGCCGGGTCGGCGGGTGTTAGAACTCTGGCTATCACACGGCCTCATGGGCTGTCAATCTCCTTGACGACGGGCTTCACGCCCTCTGGCACGATGCGAGAACGCCCCTCTCCCGTCCATCCGCTCTTCACGGTCGTCGGCCTCACGGGAGGCATCGCCAGCGGAAAGAGCACTGTGTCTCGTATGCTCGCGGAGATGGACGTTCCGCTCATCGACGCGGATCTCATCGCTCGCGAAGTCGTCGCCCCTGGCACCGAAGGATTGGCCGCCGTCGCAGCCGAGTTCGGTCCGGAAATTCTGACGACCGATGGCAGTCTCGACCGCAAAGCGCTCGGGGCGCGGGTCTTTGCCAGCCCGGCGGAGCTGCGCAGGCTGGAGGCCATTGTACATCCCTTGATCGCGGCTTCGGCCGCCCGGAGCATCGAGGCGTGGCGGGCCAGTGGTGCCCCGTTTGTGGTCTACGACGCCGCCCTGCTGGTGGAATGGGGGCTCGCGGCCAGCTTCGCTCCGCTGGTGGTGGTTTCCGTTCCCGCCGCCGTTCAGATTGCGCGCATCGTGACGCGCGATGGACTGACCGAGGCCGAGGCGCAACA
>CALBXO010000905.1 GCA_937890335.1 uncultured Pseudomonadota bacterium
CCCGTCGTCGTCCGCGTAGCGAAGGCTCGGAACCTCTGGGTCCAGGCTGTGGTTATTGGCTACGACCAACAAGAAACGGTCCTCGGCCGTGTCCGCCGCGGAGGCCGCGGTGCACGCGAGGAGAACCGCGACCGCCATCGCGACATAGGCGCCCTTGCTACCGACGTTCATCGCTCCCCCTTGACTCGAAACGGCCGGAAGGCGACGCCGTCCCAGGGATCGCCCTTGGATTGCGCGGGAAATGTGCCCTGACTCCAGATCTTCATCGTCTCCTCGAGCTCCGGATACCCAATTGGGTCCTTCCGAGCGATGACCACGAGCCAACCCGTGGTCTCGGCTGCGTGGTTGACCCCAAGCCGATGGGGCCTGCCCACAGGCTGCGGCGTCGCCGTCGCCTCGAGCCGCACAGGCTCCACCGAGGCTGGCGTCGGCGCGTGGGGCACCGCGCTCCATTGTCCCGAATTTGACCGCTGCACCGCAAAGACCGCGACACTCAGGCCGCGCGCGAGGGGGTCCGACACCACCGGTTGGAAGCTGCCGTTCACCGGACAGGCCATCCCCTCGGACTCGGAGTCTTCCACATTTACCACCACAGGCGTCCCCTCCGGCCCCGGCAGCAGGCACACGCCAGACAGCACAATGGAGAGCCCGGCGTCTGCCGGAGACTCCGCACCGCGGACAGCAAACTCCTCCGCCGCCGGCGCATGTTTGCTCGCGCCGGGCGCGTCGCTCAGAGTCGGAGACGGCTGCTGTGGCAAGTACACGACAAGCAGTAGGGCTGCCGCGGCCACCGCTGCCGCGGCAAAACCAAACTGCCACGTCCGACCCGGCGCGCGGGCCCCTACCTCCGGCCCCAGGTGCAGCGCTACGCGCGCCTCAAAGCCATCCTGCGGAGCCGCGGTACACTCCGCGGCGTCCAGCCCGAGCAACGCCGCATCTGTGGCCGACAGGCCCGTCGCGCCCGTCGTAACCTCGTCGGCGGCGACGAGCTCAGCATACCGGCGGCGTACACCGGCGTGGGAGAGGGCCACCCGCAGATCCGCCGCGGAGAGGCCCAACGCGGACGGAACCTCCTCGCCGCACCAGATCGCGTCGAGCACCCGAATGGCCCACCGGGCCCGTCTGCGCGCCCAGAAGTTCATAGCGCGCCTCCGCGCGCGAGCAGCGCCAGCATGGTCACAGCCCGCAACAGCTCCGCGGGGTCCAGGCCTCGGATGACGCCCTGCGCCTGCATGTGGGCCAGCAGCCCGCGCCGCACCCGGCCGACGAGCGTCCGGATCTGGTTCCGGCTCAACCCCATGGCCTCGGCCGCTGTGCGCTGCGACGCCTCGTCGTTGTGATAGAGCGACAGGAGCTGCCGCTCCTGCTCCGGGAGGGTGGCGAGGTAGGACTGGAGTGCCGTCACCAACTGTCCACGCGCTGCGTCCGCTTCTGGGCTCGCGACCTCGTGGTCGGCCGCGCGCTCAATGAGAGTCGGCGCCCCTTCTTCGTTCTGGACCGGCCGATCCTCCACCACCAACCGCGACCAGCGACGACTCTTGCGCAACCTGTCGATGGCCAGGTTCCTCGCGATGCGAACCAGGAACGGCCCGTAGGGGTGGATGCCGTCGTAGGCCATCCGGTTGCGCTCGGTGAATGCCTTGGCAAACGTATCCTGGACGAGATCGAGCCGCTCGGTCGGGTCCGAGATCGCCACGCGGATGGTCCGGCCATCCTGGGCAGAAGAAAAACCGCCCGAGAGGAAGCGCAGCAACGCTGGCGCGAACGTCGTGTAGAGCCGAGCGAGGACAGTTTGATCCCCGCGCCGAAACGCATCCAGCGAGGCGCGGTCTTCATGCAGGTCGATCGCGGTGCCTCCCGAGTCATTGGACGCTGGAGCATGGGCCCTACGGCGTGGGGGGATCACGGCGGGTGTTGCACGCCAACCCGCTCCCCCATCCAGACTCCCCGCCCAGCTTGCCATCGCTCCTCCAAAACGGCCAATGGCCGGCGGCGCGCAATACGCCCCGACCTCCGCTACACTACGCGCCGAGATGAAGACTGGGTGGTGGAAAATCCTGGGCGCGCTGCTGACCGCAGGATTGCTCGCGTGCGGTCCCGTAGCGCCCCTGGGCGCGGACAACGCCGTTTCCCGCGCGGAACAAGTGCTCGGGCCAGAGGGAGGCTCGCTGCGTGTGGAGGGGGCGCGCCTGACCGTCCCCGGCGGCGCGCTCGCCTCAGACACGCTGGTCCACCTGCGCCGGCTCCGTGAACCGGGACCGGCACTTCCGGAACACCTGACCGCGCTGACCGACCGGTTTGAGATTGGACCCGAACGCGTGTCGCTCGGGGGGGCACCCAGGCTGGAAATCACGTACGAGGGCGACGCATCGCGCGTGGTGCTCGTCGAGCACAGCGTGTGCGAGCAAGCGATCGCTCGGGACGCTGGCCACCCGGGCAACACTGTGGGCAGCGGCACCGCGAGCGTGGAGATTACATCGTTCGGGACGTTCTCGCTCGCGACCGTACTGGCTGAGGCCTGCGCCTCGGCCGAGGAATGCCCCTGTGACGAGGCATGCGCCACCCCCGGGACCATGTCGTACTGCGACGGCTCCACCGGCCGATGCACCGTGAGAGACGGCTGCGATCAGCCCTGTGACTGCCCAGGTTTTTTCTGACCACGCGGGCAGGCCACGCCGTTCTCGCGCAGCCGGTTCATGAGAAAATCGTGGGCCGCGATGGGCTCCGCGTAGCCGTCCACGATCGGGGTCAGGACGTAGTCGGGGCGCGGGTGCATGAAAAAGGGCAGGGACATGCGGCCGCCGTCGGACCCCTCGGGGTTCACCACGCGGTGCGTGACGGCGCTCAGCCGCCCCGCCGTGACCAGCTCCATCATGTCGCCCGTGTCCACGATCAGGACCCCGGGCGGCGTCTCCACCGCTACCCAGCTGCCGTCGCGGTCCAGCAGCTCGAGGCCCGGGCGCGTGCTGGCGGGCAGCAACGTGATGACGTTGATGTCCTCGTGGGCGGCGGCGCGGACTGCGCCCGCCGGCACCGGGCCTTCGCTGTCGGGGTAGTTCAGCACGCGGACGACGCTGTTGCCCCCGCCCACCATCTCGGCAAAATACGTGGCCGGCAGCTCGAGGTACTCGCCCACGGCGCCGAGGAGTTCGAGTCCCGCGCGCTCCACGGCGACAAAATAGTCGCTCAGAGCGGCGCCGAACGCGGGCGTCTGCGTCGGGAACCGGTTGGCGGGGAGCGTGGGGTCACCGGGGCGCCCCACCATCCAGAACTCTTTGAGGTCTGCCACCGACTGGTCCTTGGCGCGCTCCAGGCCCATGGGCGTGTAACCGCGCTGCCGGCCGATGTCGGGCGCCTCGTACTTTGCTTTGATCTCGACGGGGAGCGCGAAAGTCTCGCGGGCGGACGCGTAGACCCGCTCCAACAGCTCCGGAAAGACGCCGTGGCCCAGCACAGCGACAAACCCGAGCGTCGACAGGCCGTCGCCGAGGGTCTGCACAAACGCGGCACGCCGCTCGTCACTGGCGGGCAGGGACAGGTCTCGCAGATCGACTACTGGGATCGTCGTGGCCATATCGAGCACCGGATACACGATCCTGACAGCAATTGCCACCGCCACGGGCTGCCCCCGTGTGTTCCCAGCCGCTAGCCGAAGCCAGCGTTTTGCTGGCGTCTTCGCGTCAGAGGGTGACGGGAGAATTGGAAACACCCCCTCAGCCCCGCCGCCTCACGAGATCGCGGGTGATGTCGGAGACGGACGGGCACCCGCACAGCGCCATGGCCAGGTCCAGCTCGGCGCGAAGGATCTCCAGCACATGCGCAGCACCCTCCTCGCCGGACACCGACAGGCCCCACAGTATAGGCCGGCCAACCAGGACCGCGCGCGCTCCGATGGCCAAGGCCTTGAGTACGTCCGTGCCGCGACGGATTCCGCCGTCCATCCACACCTCTGCGCCGCCGGTCACCACGTCCACGATCGACGCGAGCACATCGATGGTCGCAGGCGAGTCGTCCAGCTGCCGACCTCCGTGGTTGGAGACGACCACCGCGCTGGCACCATGCTCCACCGCCCGCGCGGCGTCCTCGGGTCGAACGATCCCTTTGACGACGACCGGCAATGGGGAGATGGACGCGAGCCACTCCACGTCGCGGAACGTCAGCGCCTGGTCCAACAACGTCGCGAAGTACGCGGCCAGCCCAGAATCCGCCACATCGGCGGGCAGATCGCCCAACCCGTCGGCGAGCATGTTCCGGATGCTTAGACCCGATGGGAGCTGAAACCGATTGCGCACATCGCGCTCGCGGGTGCCGAGCAGAGGCGCGTCCACAGTGAGCACCAACGCCTGGCAACCGGCGTCCACCGCCCGACCGACCAAGGCCTGCGTCGCCCCGCGGTCCTTGTAGACGTAGAGCTGAAAGAAGACCGGCCCAGACGCCTGCGCAGTCACCTCTTCCACGTCGGTGTTGCTCAGTGTGCTCAGACACATGGCCGTGCCCGCGCGACCGGCCGCGCGCACGGTGGCCAACTCGCCGGCTTCGCACGCCAGCCTGTGAAATGCGGTCGGCGCCACAAGGATGGGCGAGGCCACACTGTGTCCGAGTACCGTGGTCACCGTGCTGCGCCGGCTCACGTCCACCAGGACCCGGTAGTGCAGTTCGTAGTCCGAGAAGGCTGCCTTGTTCCGGGCGAGCGTTCGCTCGTCGTGGGCGCCGCTGCGGTAGTAGTCAAAGGCGGTGGGCGCCAGATGTTCTCCCGCGTGGCGGGCGTAGTCGTCGACGCTGATGAATTCCATGGAACCTTGGGCCAGAGTCACGGGGCGCCAGCTCGGTCAGGCAGCGCGTGTGCGGACCTGGACATCTTGGACGGATGCTCGACGGCTGCGCAAACCCTTTCCGGTGGACAAAACACGTGCGAGCTCGTCCCGGCAGGCTTGTGCGCTAAGCGCAGAGGCGAGCACAGGATGAAGCTTGTGGGTGTTGGCCAGGCACCAGTCGAGATCGACCCAGCGGGCGCGGGTATGCTCCTCGTTGAGGACCGGGCCGAAACCTTCCACTGCGCTGCGGGCTGCGCGGCAGACAAAGACACGGTAGCGCTTGCCTGGGCGGTCGATGACCAGCTCGCCAAGAATCTGCGCCAGAGGCGCGCCACCCATCTCCTCGTGGCTCTCGCGCTGGGCGGTCCTCCAGGCCGACTCGCCCGCGTCGCGCCTGCCACCGGGGAGTCCCCATTTGCGGCTGTTGCGGACCGTGCGGCTTCGCTTGAGGAGCAGCAACTTGCCGTCGGAGATGTAGAGGATACCAGCGGACCGTCGCGTCTTCATGACCCCTCCGTGCCTACACGCACATACAGGAGAACACACCAGACTACCTCCGCAAGAAAACGCCCCAGTACGGAGGGCTGCTGGGGGCGGAACAGCCGCATCCCGCTGCATCTTCCCCACCATCGGAACGCGCGTCGGGTTGCTGAAGTCCCGAACCATCGCGGGCGTCCGTGGGCACATCCGGATTGCCGTGGAACGGCGCGTCAGGGTCAGCGTC
>CALBXO010000906.1 GCA_937890335.1 uncultured Pseudomonadota bacterium
ACAACGGCGCGAACAACGGCGCGAACAACGGCGCGAACAACGGCGCGAACAACGGGGCCAACAACGGTGGCAACAACGGGACGCCGGATTGTCTGGCCGATGCCTTTCTGGATGTGAGCCAGTACCCAGGCGCTGGAGCGGACTACCCGGACCCCGAGCTGGCCGCGCGGTGCGAGGGGGACTTCCTCATCGTCGAGTCCAACGGCATTCCGCACTACGAGTTCGTCTCAATCACGCCCAATCCGCTGTCGGCCCAGACGTACGAGTGGCGCCTGGCGCGCTACCCGGAGGTCGCGGCCCAGACCACCGATGTGCCGCTGGTTGGCGCAGCGGGCGTCGCCGTCAATGGGCTGCCCCTCTTTGGCCCCACCGAGGCCCCGCAGATGGGGTCCGCGGACCCTGTGGTCGACATGATCCTGGACGAGTGTGCCGGACACACGGCAAACCGCGGCGACTACCACTACCACGCGCTCGTGACCGCGTGCCTTGCGAGCGCGGCGACACAGCCCGGCGACCCGTCGCCGATTGTCGGAGTGGCCGGCGATGGCTTTCCGATCTACGGACCCGCGGGCTGCGTGGACGCGGACTGCAATGAGGTGATCGAGTTCCAGTCCTCCTGGGAGTACCTGGGTGACATCGGCGGGGCCTGGGACAACAACGAGTACGTCGAGAAAGACGGGCCCCAATGGCTCGACGCGTGCAATGGCCGCGTGGGACCTGACGGTACGTACCGGTACCACGCCACGCCAGACTTCCCGTACATTGTGGGCTGCTTCCGCGGGACACCCGGCGCCCAGTTTGGCGGCACCGGGGACGCGAACAACGGCAACAACGGCAACCCGAACAACAACCCGGGCCCGACCAACTGCGCGGACGACAACGACTGCGCGGACGCATGCCGGAACGGCGCGATGGGTTGCGAGTGTGTCACGACCCCGATGAACGAGATGATCTGCGCCGAGACCTGCAACGCGGACGCAGACTGTCCGGACATGTTCCGCTGCGGGCGCGAGGGCTTCTGCGTGCCGCCCCGCAACTGATGCGTGTGCGGGCGCTCGGGTTCTTGTCAGTGTGCGCCGCGCTCCTGGTGGTCTGCGCAGACCCCGCGTTTGACGAGACTGCGGACCCCGGCCTTGTCCGCTACACCCTGGACTGGGATCTCGCTGGCGCCACGCCCCACGCAGACGGCGGCCACCTCTTCACGACCGCCTCACAGACCCGGGTGTGGCTGGCGCGGGGCTGGCTGGTGAGCTACTCGGCGGAGCTTGTCCAGTGCGACGTAGCCGAGGCGGACGCGGGTCTCCCCTCGTGGCTGGCCCCGCGCGCGCTGGCGGGCCACGGCGATCCGTACGACAACGAGGCCCGGTTTGTGACCCCGGTCGCTGAAGACCTCGCGACGCCGGACGCGCGAACCTGGGGGCAGGCCGTTGTTCCGGACTATGCATTTTGTCAGGCGCACTACCTGATCGCGCGCGGTGACGAGACCACAACCGTCCCCGAGGACGGGCCGAATCTGGCCCAGGTCAGCCTCACGCTCGAGGGACAATGGGAGCGCGACGATGGCACGTGGGCGCCGTTTGCCCTCCGCGTGCAGCACGCGACGGGCACGCTGCAGGACATCGGAATGGTGGAGACCGGGGCCGCGGCCATTGACGTGCGAATCACGCGGCGACTGGCGGGCCTGCTCGATGGTGTAGACTTTGCCACTCTGGATCCCGTCCTGACCGCCAGACAAGTCCTGCGCAACCTCAGGGAACAGACAACGGTACGCGTGACGCCGCTGCCGCCGTAACCGGGCGTGCACCTACGCTGGCCCGTTGCGTGAAACTACGGACGGGCGGGCCCAATCTCCGCAGCTGCCAGGCTTCCCGAACGGGTCGGTACCCGGGTCATGTCGTTGCGGCGGCGAATCATCGTCGTGACCGCAGCGGGTTCTCGAGGTGCGAGATTGCGGCGGGTAAGCGCGCCGTGGATCGCCGGATTCCTTGCCGCCGTTGGCCGGAGCGCGGTATCACCCGCCCATGGCCGCAGAAGGACATAAGTTTGGCACGTTCGGCGGGGTGTTTACGCCGTCGATGCTGACGATCTTCGGCGTGATCATGTTCATGCTGTCGGGGTTCGTCGTAGGCCAGGCCGGTGTCTGGGCGGCGGTGAGCATGGTCGCGCTCGCCTCGGGTATCACGTTCCTGACCGGACTTAGCATCTCCGCGATCAGCACCAACACGGCGGTCAGGGGTGGAGGCGCCTACTTCCTGATTTCGCGAAGTCTTGGCGCTGAGTTTGGCGGCGCGATCGGCATCGCTCTCTACGCTGCCCAGGCGCTCAGCGTGCCTTTCTACGTCCTGGGGTTCGTGGAGGCCCTGACACGCGCGTTCCCGGCGGCGGCGGACTACTACTTCTCGATCTCGCTGGCCACGGCGTCGGTCATTCTGGTGCTGGCCTATTTTGGGGCGGAATGGGCCATCCGCGTGCAGTACGCCATCTTCGCAGTGCTGCTGGTCGCGATCGTCAGTTTCATGGGCGGCGGGATCGCCGACTGGGACGCGGCTGTCTTCGCGCAGAACACGGCGCCGGCGTTCACGGAAGGGCACGACTACTGGATCGTCTTCGCCATCTTTTTCCCGGCCGTCACGGGCATCATGGCGGGCGTCAACATGTCGGGCGACCTCAAGGACCCGGGCAAGTCGCTGCCGGTCGGCACGCTCGCGGCTGTGGTGGTGGGGTTTGTGGTCTACGTCGCGCAGATGATCATCATCGGCGGGTCACAGTCGCGCACGATGATGCTCGAGCGCCCGTTTGAGACCCTGTTGTCGCAGGCCATGTTCGGGATTGAGCTCCCGGTGATTCTGGGGGTGTTCGCCGCGACGGTGTCGAGCGCAATTGGTTCCATCGTCGGCGCACCGCGGATCCTTCAGGCGCTGTCGCGCGACGAGGCTTTCCCAATCCTGGGGCCGTTCGCCAAGGGGTCGGCAAAGTCGGACGAACCGCACCGCGCCCTCGCGCTCACTGCGCTCATCACCTTTGGAATTCTGCTTGTCGCCGGCGACGGACAGTCGGGCGAGGGCGGTGGTGGTCCGCTGATCGTGATGGCCGCGATCATCACGATGTTCTTTCTGTACACCTACGGGATGTGCAACCTGGCTGCGTTCGTGGAGAGCTTCAGCCAGAACCCGAGCTTCCGGCCTCGTTTCCGCTACTTCCACTGGATCACCGGGCTGTTGGGCACACTCGGATGTGTCGGCGCGGCGATGCTGATTGACCCCATCGCGGCCCTGGTGGCCGTGGCAATCATCATCGGCATCTACTTCTACGTGCGCACGCGCGTGCTCGACATGGCGTTTGGGGACGCACGGCGCGGGTTCATCTACTCACGCGTCCGCAACTACCTGCTGACCCTGCGGGGGATGCGCGCGCACCCCAAGAATTGGCGCCCGACGATCCTCGCCTTCTCGGGCAACCCGGCCACGCGCCTGCCGCTGCTGGAGTATGCGCAATGGCTGGAGGCTGGACGCGGAATTGTCACCCTGGCCACGGTGGTGCAGGGAGACTTCGAGGAGGATGCCGCGCGGCGGCAGGCCACGATGGAGGAGCTGCGTCGCTTTGTTGCGGACAACGACGTCCAGGCCTTCCCGGAGGTGGTGGTCAGCCCAGACCTGGACATCGGCATCGAGCTCGTCCTCCAGGCCCACAGCATCGGGCCGATCAAGCCGAATGTGGTGCTCATGGGCTGGTCTGAGAAGCGGGAGCGTGCGGCGCGTTTCTCCCGCCGGCTCAGGGCCGCCCGCGCTCTGGGCATGAGCCTCCTGGCGCTCTACCGACCGATGGAGCGGCCCAGCGAGAAGCGCATCGATATCTGGTGGCGCGGGCAGGAGAATGGACACCTGATGGCCATCCTCGCGCATCTGATGGTCAACAACCACGCCTGGCGTGGCGCGAGGGTGCGGATCCTTCGGCACATCGGTGACGAGGCCTTGCGCGTGGAGGCGCGCACGGAGCTGCACCGGCTGTGTGAGGCCGCCCGCGTGGACTTTGAGATCGTCGTCGTGGATGACGACAGGCCGAGCGTAGAGGTGATTCACCACCAGTCGGCCGACGCCCGCCTCGTGATGCTCGGGTTCTCACCTCCCACGGCGGCCGACTCGGACACCTGGCACGCGTCCATCACCCGGCTGCTGGACGGGATGCCCACGACGATGCTCGTGTGCTCCAACGGCGAGGCGGACCTTTTCGCCTGACCGCGGGTTGGATTCGGGTTGCCCAAGCGCCGCGCCTCGTGGTCAATTGTGGCCCTCACGCATGGAGGCCCCGCATGACTGTTCGCTCCACCGAAGACATCCTCAATGAGCTCGCCGCTGGCGACCACAAGAAGGTCCGCGTTGCCATCACGGACATCGACGGTGTGCTGCGTGGCAAGTTCATGCACCTCGACAAGTTTCTGTCCGCGGCGCGCGGCGGATTTGGGTTCTGCAACGTCGTGTTTGGCTGGGACATGGCGGACGAGTGCTACGACAAGATCGACTACACCGGCTGGCACAGCGGCTACCCAGATGCCGAGGCGCGTCTGGACTTGAACACGTTCCGGCGCGTGCCGTGGATGGACAACGTCCCGTTCTTCCTCGGGGATTTCGTGAACCCGGATGGCTCCGGGCTGGACATCTGCCCGCGGCAGGTTCTCAAGCGCGTCATCGCCAAGGCCCGCGACATGGGGTTCGAGGCCATGTTTGGCATCGAGTTTGAGTGGTTCAATTTTGACGAGACACCGCAGAGTCTGGCGGCGAAGAAGTTCCGAGACCCGGAACCCATCACGCCGGGGATGTTTGGCTATTCGCTGCTGCGCTCGAGCCTGCGCCACGACTTCTTCTCTGCCCTGATGGACTGGACGCTGGACTTCGACATCCCGATCGAGGGTCTTCACACGGAGACGGGACCCGGCGTGTATGAAGTCGCCATCGCCGTCACCGACGCGCTTGAGGCTGCGGACCGGGCGGTCTTGTTCAAGACGAGCGCGAAGGAGATCGGGTACCGTTTTGGGGTCATGCCGACGTTTATGGCGCGCTGGAACAACGAGCTGCCGGGCTGCTCCGGGCACATGCACCAGAGCCTCTGGGCCGACGGCAAGAACCTGTTCCACGACGACGGCAAGGAGAACCGGATGAGCGATCTCTTCCGCAGCTACCTTGCGGGACAGCTGGCGCTGCTGCCGGACGTGCTTGCGTGCTACGCGCCGACGATCAACAGCTACAAGCGACTGGTGGAGGGCTACTGGGCGCCGACGCGCGTAACCTGGGCCATCGACAACCGCACGGCGGCGCTGCGCGTGATCCCGGGGAGTCCCAAGTCCACGCGGCTGGAGACCCGGGTGAGTGGCTCGGACATCAACCCTTACCTGTCGGTCGCGGCGGCTCTGGCCAGCGGCTTGTACGGCATCGAGCACGGGCTCGAGCTGACCGACGAGCCCGTGGTGGGCAATGCCTACACGCGCGAGGACGCGGTCCGATTGCCCGGTGATCTTCGCACCGCTGCCGAGGCGATGTCCGCGTCGGCGCCCGCCCGCGAGATTCTGGGCGACGCGTTCGTGGACCACTACACGACTTCCCGCATCTGGGAGGCCCGAGAGTTCCAAAAAGCAGTGACAGACTGGGAGCTTCAAAGGTATTTCGAGTTGGTCTGATTGCGGCACGCTCCGCACACCAACCGAGAGGTCGTCGCCCGTCCAAAACAGTCTGTCGATCCCATCGCGTAGGCCAGTTGCCCGAGGCAGGGTGGCCGGCGCGCCGGGGCAGACAGCAGCGCGGCCCGGCCGGCACCTCCAAGCCTGAAAAGGAGTATCGATGACCCTTTCCAAGTGGTCTTTTCCGTCGATTGTTCACTTTGGTGTTGGTTCCCGAAACAAGCTCGGTGATGTGTTGCGATCCGCGGGCGTTTCTCGCCCGCTGGTTGTGACCGACAGCGGTGTGGCTGCGCTGCCGCTGTTTGCCGAGATCATGTCGGACCTCAAGAATGGCGGATTCACCGCGAGCGCATACAGCGACTACCGCGGCAATCCGGTGCTGTCACACGTCACCGCCGGGGTGGAAGCGTACCGTGATGCCGGGTCCGACAGTGTCGTCGCCCTGGGTGGTGGCGCGCCCCTGGATGTCGCCAAGGCCATCGCCCTGATGATCCATCACCCCGGCACGCTGTGGGACTACGAGGACGGAAAGCCGGACGCGCTGCCTGTGGACCAGCACATCCCGTTCACCGTGGCGATCCCGACTACGGCGGGTACGGGCAGCGAGGTAGGGCGGTCGAGCGTCATCTCTGACGACGACACCCACGTCAAACGCATCATCTTTGATCCTCGCATGCTCCCACCTGTGACCCTCGCCGATCCCGAACTGACAGCTGGACTGCCGGCGGGGATCACCGCGGCGACGGGCATGGACGCGTTGACCCACAATGTGGAGGCGTTCCTGAGCAAGGGCTTCCACCCCATGGCCGACGGCATCGCCTTGGAGGGCGTGCGCCTGTGTGCCCGGTCGTTGGTGGCCTGTGTGAAGGAGCCTGGCAATCTGGCCGCACGCGGCGACCTCCTGGCCGCCTCGCTCATGGGCGCGGTCGCCTTCCAGAAGGGCCTGGGCGTGACGCACTCGCTCGCGCACCCGCTGTCCACGGTGTGCGATACGCACCACGGACTGGCCAACGCGATCATGATTCCCTACGCGATGGAGTTCAACGCGGCGGGTGTCCCCGACAAGTTTGAGGCTCTGGCTCGCGCCGCGGGCGTGGGCACGGACGCCGCGTCGTTCATCGCGTGGTTGCGCTCGCTGCGACAGGAGCTCGGCATCCCCGACAAGCTCGGTGCCGTGGGTGTCGAGCGGGGGCACCTGGATCGCCTGGTGGAGCTCGGTGTGGCGGATCCCTGCCACTCGTGCAACCCGATCCCGGTGTCCGAGGGCGACTTTCGCGACCTGTTCGAGGCGGCTCTTTGAACCCGAGCAACCCGGGCGCAGGTCTGTGCATCGGGGTCTCGGCGTGCTTTTTCCACGCCGACCCGATGCGCGCGATCTTCAAGGGCAAGACGCTGGAGTACGTGGAACAGTCCATGGCGCACTACGTCATGCGCCAGGGCGCTTTGGCCTACCTGCTGCCGACGCCGCCACCGGGTGGGCAGGTCCAGCTGGCTGACCTGGTGGCGCGTATGGATGGGTTGGTGCTCCAGGGCGGATCTGACTGCGCTCCGGGCTCGTACGGCGAGGAGCCTCTGAACCCCCGGTGGGCGGGGGATCGGATTCGCGACGACTACGAGCGCGCCCTGACCCACGAGTTTCTGGCGCAGGGCAAGCCGGTGTTGGGCATCTGCCGCGGAGCGCAACTGCTCAACGTGGCGTTTGGCGGCACCCTGTACCAGGACATCGGGACTCAACTGCCGGACGCCCTCGTGCATCGTGACTGGGACCTCTACGACGGGAACCATCACGACGTGCAGATCGCGGAGGAGACGCTCCTGGCCGGGCTGTACGGCGCCGGGACCCACCGCATCAACAGCGTCCATCACCAGGCGCTCAAGGACGTGGCAGATGGCTTCCTCGTCGAGGCAACAAGCCCGGTCGACGGCGTGGTAGAAGCCGTCCGGTTGGATTCCGATGAGGCGTGGGTCTACGCCGTGCAATGGCACCCCGAGTTTCAGACCAAGGGGGACGGATTGTTGGATCCGGACCCGCTGATGTGCGCGTTCCTCGATGCGGCACGTGGAGAAGATTGATGATGAAGATTGTGAACCCGGCGACTGGCCGCGTGGTCGCGGAGATGAACACAGAGCCGACCGCCGCCCTGGGCGGCCGGCTGGCCGCCTCCCGCAAGGCGCAGATCCTGTGGGCGGCGCGACCCCTGGCCGAGAGAATGGGCGCCATTGAGCGGTTCCGGGCCAGCCTCGAGGCGAGCGTGGACACGCTGGCCCGGACGCTGACCACCGAGATGGGCAAGCCCATTGGGCAGGCGCGCGGGGAAGTGCGCGGCACATTGGGGAGGATCAATTTCTTCCTCGGTTGCGCCGAAGCGGTACTGGCGGATCGCGTCGTGCACGAGGAAGAGGGACTTCGCGAGATCCTTGCGCGCGAGCCCTTGGGTGTTGTCGCCAACGTCAGCGCCTGGAACTACCCCTATTTTGTAGGGGCCAACGTGTTTGTGCCGGCGCTGCTGGCGGGCAACGCAGTCCTCTACAAGCCGTCGGAGCACGCCTCCATGACGGGGCTGGCGATCGCCAATCTCCTCTGGGAGGCGGGTGTGCCCAACGACGTCTTCGTCCCGTTGGTCGGGGATGGCGAGGTCGGCGCTGAGCTCATCCGGCAGCCAGTGGACGGCGTGTTCTTCACGGGCTCGTGGGCGACGGGTCGCCGCATCGCAGAGGTGGTCGGTCCGCGGATGATCCCCCTGCAGCTCGAGCTCGGTGGCAAGGACCCGGCATACATCTGCGAGGACGTCGACGTCGCCGCTGTGGCCGCTGGGACCGCCGACGGTGCGTTCTACAACACCGGTCAGTCCTGCTGTTCGGTGGAGCGGATCTATGTGCATGAGTCGATTCACGACGCGTTCGTCGAGGCGTTCGTCGCGACCGTACGGGGCTTCAAATTGGGCGACCCGCTCGACGAGGACACCTACATCGGTCCGCTGACCCGAGACGAACAACGCGGCGTGTTGCAGGCGCAGGTCAAGGACGCGCTGGACCGCGGTGCGACGCTTCATTGCGGTGGACAGTACGCAGACCGGGAGGGTTTCTACTACGAGCCCACCGTGCTCACCGGCGTCAACGAGGACATGGTCGTGATGCGGGACGAGAGCTTTGGCCCGATCATCGGGATCCAGTCCGTCTCCGGCGACGACGCGGCGATCGAGTTGATGAACGAGACCGACTACGGCCTCACCTCCGCCGTCTACACCAAGGACGGCGCGCGGGCCCGCCGCATCCTGGCGCAGCTGGATTCCGGCAGCGCGTACTGGAACTGCTGCGACCGGGTCAGCCCGAAGCTGCCCTGGTCGGGTCGGCGTCGCAGTGGGATGGGTCTGACACTGTCCGAGGACGGACTGCGCGTCTTCACGCGCCCCAAGGCCTACCACCTGCGAGGGTAGTCCCTGCCCGAACGGCGCCGCGGCCTGTGGGCGGCGTCTACCGCCGCTTCTTGCCACCAAACCGAACGTGCGGCAGCAACGGTTCCAGGTTGCGCATCAGCACGACCCTGTCCCGCAGTGGACGGCCGCGCATGGCCGGTCCCAGTACCTCGCCGAGTGGCGCTCGGCGCCGATGGTTGCGCCTGAGTTCTTTGGCGATACCCAGGACCTCGGGATCGTCCGGGACGCTCAGCGAATCTACCGCAATCCACGCTGGCTCGGACCAGCGGGCCAAGAGGTAGGTGAGCGAGACGGTCTCCGACCAGACGCTCGTGGACTCCTGCATGCCGAGCGGGCGTTGTGCCAGGTCTTCGCCCACAGCCAGGAGGTGCATCCAGCCTCGCGACATGCTGGGAAGCAGACGGTGGATGGTGGCGGGGGGCGCCCAGCTCCTGGGGCCGAAGAGCTCGTTGAATCGAAGGCTGCGCAGGACCAGGGTCGCGGCCTCGTGGGTGGCATCTCCGGGGGTTCGAGCCTGTCCAAAGAGGGCGTCGACCCCTGGCGATGTATCGAATTCCGGTGTGGTGGCGGCCTCGAGGGCGATGATCGCCGCCGCGCCGTCCGGCAGCGCCGTCGCCGCAATCGCCGGATCGCGAATGCCGTCGAGCTCCGCGAGGAGCTCGGCGTGGCGCACCCCGTCACCGGCGGCGGGTTCGAGAGGACAGACCACGGAGTTGAAGTCGATGACGCGGTAGTCGCCAGCGACGAAGACGCGGTTGAAAGGGAAGAGCCGACACACCGCCGGCTTGTGATCGCGGCCGTGGTCCCTCTCCAGTTTGCACAGGCCGTCGGTCTCCAGGAACCAACACCCGCCGCGGGGATTGAACGCGGTCCAGGCGGGTCCGCGGCGCCGCACGAAGGCTGCGATGCCCGGTGCGACCGCCTCAATGCGGTCCAGGTCTCCGGCCACCATATCGAGCCCGATGCCCAGACCCTTGCAGCAGGCGCCACAGGGCCGGCAATCGTAGCGCAGGGCCCCATCAGGGAATGTGAAGTAGTTCTTCAAATTTGCGCCTCGCGATGTCGTCGCTTGCGGTATCTCTCTAGCGGGACACGACGAGGGTGAGGGTGGTCAGTGTCCGCTCGCCCCAACGCTGTTTGTAGCGCATTTGCGTGCCGAGGTCGTACGTGTGGGTCTCCGGGTCGCACGCTTCCAGCCAGCGCATCATCTCTACTTGCGCGGCGTTGCCGAGGCCCAGGGGCCGAAACTCCTCGCGATAGCTGAACTGCAGACCTCGGAAGATGCCATGGGCCACGCCGCCGAGGAGGTAGCCAGCGTCGCGCCCGTCGTGGCGGGCGAACAAGACGCGCAGCCGCCCGGTGACGCCCAGGCGAGTGATCATCAGCGCGTAGAAGTCGTGCATGTCGCCGCTGTCGATGCCGACGCCGCCTTTGCCCTTCCAGCTGCCACCCTCGACGGCTTGAATCCTTGCGTAGAGGGCCAGTGGGTCGCCGCTGTCGGCACGTTCCCACGCGATGCCCGCTTCGCGACAACGGGCGTCAGAGCGGCGCAGGTTCTGCCGGAATTTGCGTGGACGCCGACCCAGGTAGGCGTCCACGCCGCCGGCGATCGAGCATAGATTACGGTTGCAGGGGTAGCCCACCCGGACAGCGTGGGCGGTGTTGAATTCGTCGGCCACGGCGGCGAGTGCGGCCGACCCCTCTTCGAGGCCACCGATGAGCAAGACGTCCCAGTCGTATCCGGGCCTGGAATGCGCGCGCAGCTGTCGGGCCAGCACCGCGGGATCCGGGCCTGCCAGCGGGGAAGGCAGGCCCCACATGCCCTCCAGCGGCTGCAGATACACCCAGCCGTTGGGGTGTTCGCCTTGCGCGAGCACGACGAAACCGTCCTCGGACCGACGCAGCCACGGGTGGCGCGGAGGCATCAAGGCGCGGTGGGCGGGCACGACCCAGTGCAAGCCGGAGCAGTACCGATCTACGTCCGGCGTTTGCGCGAGCGCGGCGTCGAATTCCGCGCCTGCTCGCTCCAATTGGTGAAGGGTCAAGGGGATCACGAGTTCATACTTGTACAAGCGGCGCTGGGTCGGGTCTACTTCGGGCATGGCCAGACGATGCAAAGAAGGGGACAAGGCGCCCGACTTCACGCTCCCCGACGACGCGGGCAACTCCGTGCGCCTCTACGAGGCGCTCGAGATGGGACCGGTGATGCTGGTGTTCTACCCGGCAGCCTTTACCCGCGTGTGCACCGCGCAGGTCTGTGACTACCGCGACCGGTGGGCGGATTTTGATGAGTTTGGGCTGACCATTCTGGGCGTGAGCACGGATCGGCCAGAGAAGCAGGCCAGCTGGCGGGCGTCGAATTCGCTGCCCTTTCCGCTGCTGTCGGACCCGGATGGTGCCGTGATCAGCAAGTTCACTGGCACCTCGCGCCTGATGCGGGGCAGGGCGCACCGAGGGAATTACATCATCACGCAGGACGGTGTGATCCGGTACGCGCACACGGAAAAAGTGGATCTGATGCGGCGCGGCAGCGACGAGCTTCTCAGTCGCCTTCGCCAGCTTCAGGGGCAGGGGCGCCTGTCTGGCTAGCCTCTTCTCGGAAGGTGGCCATGCGTTCCAGGCGCTGGTCGCGCAGAGCCTTGGCCAGCTCGCGCAGGTCCGCCACGTCATCCCACTCGTCGGTAATCTCCTCGCCCAGCGCGGTCTCCACGAGGTCTTCCAGTGTGAGCAGGCCGCTGACGCCTCCAAAGTCGTCCACGACAATGGCGATGTGCTCACGCTCACCCAGCATCTTGCGCAGCGCCACGCCGACTGAGGTCGTGTTCGGGATGAACTCGATGGGTCGGAGGACCTCCTCGAGCGCGATGTCGCGGCGGCCGTGGGCCGCAGCCCGAAGTACGGCTCGCTGCAATACGTAGCCCACAACGTGGTCGCGGGTGTCGCGGAAAACGGGCAGCCGGGAGTAGATCCCCGCATCTTTGTTGTGGAGAAACTCGTCGACCGTGGTGGTCACGGGGAGCATCTGTATCACGGAGCGCGGCGTCATCACGTCAGAGACGGGGATGCCGTCAAACTCCAGCAGGTTTCGTACGGCCTTGGACTGGTCCGCCTGTAGTGTCCCCTCGGAATGCGCGATCTGCACGAGGGCGGCGAGCTCGGCGCGGCTGATGGGTTTGTGGTGACCGCCGGAGACGAGGCGCGTCAGGAGGCCCGTCACCCACAACACAGGGCTCATGGCCCAGGTCATGACCTTCAAAACGCGACCGACGCCGCCGGAGAGCGGTGCTGCGTAGACGGTGCCGATGGTCTTCGGAATGATCTCGGTGGCGACCAGGACGAGCAGTGTCAGGACCCCCGAAAACAGGCCCACCCACTCATCGCCGAATACCTTGGCCGCCTGGGCGCCGGCGAGCGTGGATCCAATCGTGTGTGCGATCGTGTTGACGATGAGGATCGCGCTGATGGCGTCGTCGGGCCGGTCCCGTTTGAATCCCAGCAGCAGCGCCGCGCCGGCGTTTCCGTTCTGGGCGCGCGCGGTCAGATCTCCGATGCTGGCGCTCAGGAGCGCGGCTTCGAGCACCGAGCAGACAAACGAGGAGCCCAATGCGAGGGCGACGATAATGACGAGGAGAAACATGGTCTTAGACCTGGCGCTCTGTCACTGCACCGACGTGGTCTTGCATGAGCTTGCCAAACGCGAGCTCCATCAGCCGCTCGGCCTCGAATTTGTGGGAGGCGTGTGAGCCCGTCGCGGGACTGGCGCTGGCGCTGCGGGTCAACGCGGTCACCGGGAAGGTCCTGCCGAGTGTCTCGCGCAACCGCGCCTGGATAAACGACCAGGCGCCCATGTTCCACGGCTCGTCCTGCACCCAGAAGAACTCCGCCTGCTCCTTGTACGGGGCGACGGCCTCGGCGATGTCCTGGTTGGACAGCGGATAGAGTTGCTCAAACCGCAGGATCGCGACGTCGTTCGCCTCGCGACTGGCCCGCTCGGCCGCCAGATCGTAATAGAGCCTTCCGCTGCACAGGAGCACGCGGCGCACCGCGGCGGGATCGCGCTCCCCCTGGTCCGGTAGAATGCGCTGGAATCCGCCGGTGGCGAGATCGTCGAGTGTGCTGGTGGCGTCCTTATGGCGCAGGAGGCTCTTGGGGCTCATCACGATGAGTGGTTTGCGGTAGGGCCGCACGACCTGTCGCCGGAGCGCGTGGAACACCTGCGCCGGGGTTGTCAGGTTGCAAACCTGGATGTTGTCCTCGGCGCTCATGCCGAGGAACCGCTCGAGGCGGGCGGAGGAGTGCTCGGGGCCCTGGCCCTCGTAGCCGTGCGGAAGGAGCAGCACCAGGCCGCTGAGACGGTTCCACTTGTCCTCGGCGCTCACCAGGAACTGGTCGATGATGACCTGCGCACCGTTGGCGAAGTCGCCAAACTGGGCCTCCCAGATCGTGAGCGCCTCGGGCCGGTCCAGGCTGTAGCCCCAGTCGAAGCCCATCACCGCAGCCTCGCTCAGAGGACTGTTGTAGATCTCGAGAAGCGCGCCGTCTGCGGCTTCCGTGCGCAACGGGACCCATTTCTGGTGCGTGGTCGGGTCGGTCAAGACCGCGTGGCGGTGGGTGAAGGTCCCGCGCTCCGCGTCCTGACCCGAGAGCCGCACCGTGGTGCCATCACCCAGGAGCGTCGCGTAGGCGAGGGCCTCGGCGGCTCCCCAATCCAGCGGTCGCTCGCCGGCGGCCATCTCCAGCCGATTGGCGAAGAATCGTTTCAGCTTGCGCGCGGGTTCGAAGCCTTCCGGGGGGGTACACAGGCGCGTCAGCGTCGCCGACAACACATCTGCCGGGACCCCGGTGTCCACCCTTGCCGTGTCATCGTCGGCCCCGCCCGCATAGCCATCCCAGACGCCGCCGAGCATCTCGGGCTCGGGGTGCTCGCTGCTGGTCAGCGCAGATTGCCAGTGGGTCTCGGTCTCGGCGGTCCAGGCCTCAACGAGCGCGGTGTCCTCGGCGTCGGTCAGCTCTCCGCGGGCCTTGAGGGTCGCGACGAAATGGTCGCGGACCGGGGCGCGCGCGTCGATGGCGGCGTACATCGCGGGTTGGGTGAAACGAGGCTCGTCGCCCTCGTTATGACCGTGCCGCCGGTAGCAGATGAGGTCGATGAAGATGTCTTTGCGCCACCGCGCACGGTAGTCGGCAGCGACGTACGCCGCGTTCACCACGGCCTCGATGTCCTCACCGTTCACATGCAGGACGGGGAGATCGTACGCCTTGGCGATGCCCGTGGAGTACTGCATGGAGCGGTAGTCGTGGGGCTCGGTGGTAAACCCGATCTGGTTGTTGGCGACGATGTGGATCGTTCCGCCGACGTGGTAGCCGGCCAATCCATGCAGATTACAGGTCTCTGAGACCACTCCCTGTCCCACCACCGCAGAGTCGCCATGGATGAGCAGCGGCATGGCCTGGTACCGCTCGGTGTCGCCGTACCGGTCCTGTTTGGCGCGCGCCCTGCCGAGCACGACCGGGTCGACA
>CALBXO010000907.1 GCA_937890335.1 uncultured Pseudomonadota bacterium
ACTGCCCGACACCCGCGCGCCGGCGGACCTGCTCGCCGCCCTCTGGGTCGATCTGAGCCCCCAGCGAGGCAACGTCTACACAGCCACGATTGGCGCGCCGGGGCAGCGCCGCTTTGTCATCACCTACGACCGCGTTCCCTACTACGGCACCAACACGCCCAACACGTTCCAGGCCGTGCTCCACGAGGACGGGCATGTGGACCTCAACTACCAGATCGTGCAGCAGTCCAGCGCCTACTACGTGGTTGGGCACGAGGACCGGACCCAACAGCGGGGTTCGACCCTGTTGCGGGATTACCTCCCAATGAGCTCTCGGACTGTGCGGCTCGCGTGGACGGACGCGCGCCCCGGCCAGGGCGACGGTCGCACCCTGTGGGGCGGCCCCTCCGCCTACTCGCTGTTTGGCTGCGACGACGGACGCAAGTCCATCGACCTTCCGTTCGATTTCCCGTTCTACGGCAAGGAGACCCGGCGCCTCTGGGTGAGTACCAACGGCATCATTGGCGCGCGCAAATACAGCCAGTGCGACGGGCGCCTGTGCGGACTTCGCGACTACACGCCGGACCCCATCCCGAGCGCGTCGATTCCCAACGAGATCCTCGCCCCCGGTTGGGCGGACTTCCTCCCGTGTTCGGGGGGCGCCATCTACTTCCGAGTCCGCGGCCAGGCGCCCAATCGCAGCGCCGTGGTGGAGTGGAACCAGATGCCCAACTACTGGAACCTCAGCCGCATCAGCACGGTGCAGATCGTGATGCACGAGTCTGGCGACGTGGACTACAACGTCCAGCAGATGCACGTGCCCATCCGGCGCAACCACACCATTGGCGTCGAGGACGACGAGGGTGGGAAAGGCGTCGAGATCAGCCACTCCACCGGCGACATCGCGCGGCGGAGTTGGCGGCTGACCGAGCGGATCATCCAGGGCTGCCAGGCTGAAGCGCTCGGCCAACCCTGTGAGCGCGACGGCGCACGCGGGGCGTGCAAGACGGGCATCACGACCTGCGTCGAGCAGGCCGTCGTGTGCTCGGAGCACAACTTCCCGGTGGCCGAGGTCTGCGACAACGTCGACAACGACTGCGACGGCCAGGCGGACGACGGCGTGGGCGTCCCCTGGTTCCAGGATGCCGACGGCGACGGGCACGGCAACCCCGCGCAGACCATCAGCAGCTGCACGCAGCGCACCGGCTATGTCAGCTCCAGCGACGACTGCAACGACGCCGACGCGGCCGTGCACCCGGGCGCGGCCGAGACCTGCGACAACACGGACAACAACTGCAACGGGACGTTCGACGAAGGCCTCCAGCGCGCGTGTTCAACGCGCTGCGAGGCCGGAACCGAGACGTGCGAGGCGGGCCGTTGGGTCAGCTGCACCGCCCGCGCGCCGGCAGTCGAGATCTGCGACGGGCTGGACAACGACTGCGACGGCGGCGTGGACGAGACGCTTCGACGGCGCTGCGCTTCCGTGTGTGGACCGGGCATCGAAATCTGTGGCGGCGGAGATTGGAGCAGCTGCGACGCCCCGCTGCCCTCCGTGGAGGTTTGTGACGGCGAGGACAATGACTGCAATGGCTTCGTCGATGAGGCGGACGATTGCTCCTGCCAATACTTCCCGGGGGACGGCGAGATCTCCGCATCCGCCGAGTGGGCGTGGACCGGGTCGAATGTGGCCCCCGAATTCAGCCGCGTCATCTCAACGCCCGTGGTCGGCCCCCTCACCGACGACAACAACGACGACAACATCGACGAGCGCGACACGCCGGACGTGGTCTTCGCGGCAACGGGCGCAAACCCCTTCCTCGGCGGCGTGCTGCGCGCCGTGAGCGGCGCCGACGGCAGCGAGCTGTGGACCTTCGACCAGCGCAAGGTCTCCGGTTTCAGCTCCCCGGCCCTAGGCGACCTCGACAACGACGGCGATGTCGAGATCGTCGCGTTGGCCTGGCGCGACCGCCGCTACGGCGCTCCGCAGGACGTGGGGCTGATCGCCGTGGACCATGAGGGCCAGCTGCTGTGGACCAACCCGGACGTGGGGCAGCATGGTCAGCTGGAGCTCGGGTCCCCCACCATCGCCAACATCAGGCCCGACCTGCCCGGCAACGAGATCGCCACCTGCTTCTGGCTCATCGGCGCCGACGGACAGACGATCTGGAACCAATGGTCCAACATGCCGCAGAACCATACGCCCCGCGGCATGTGCACCCCAGCGGTTGCGGACCTCGACGGTGACGGAGATCTCGAGATCGCCATCGGCGCCCTGGCCTTCGAGCCCGACGGCCGGCGCATGTGGCTCAACGCCGAGCTGTACACAGATTGGGCGGGCGACTACGACATCGCGCCCGCAGTGGCGGACCTGGACGGCGACGGCCGCCCCGAAGTGGTCAACGTCCGCGGGAGCGTCTACGTCCTGAACGGTGCAACCGGTGCTACGGTCGCACGGGGCTCGATTCCAGGTGTTGGACAAGGTGGTCCGCCGGCTCTGGCTGACATCGACGGCGACGGCCTCCCCGAGATCCTCGTCGCCACCAGTACGACCCTCAACGCCTTCCGCTACCGGACCGGGGCGCTCCAGGTCATCTGGAGTCTGCCCATCGAGGACCGCCGCAGCGGCAACAGTTCGGTCTCCGCCTTCGATTTCAACGGCAACGGGCGCGCCGAGGTCGTGCACAATGACGAGCTCTACCTTCGCATTCTCGACGGTCCCACAGGCCGGGAGCTCTTCAAGACCCCGAACTGGAGCGGCACAGGCGTGGAGTATCCGGTGATTGTCGATGTGGACGGCGACGGTGGCGCCGAGATTCTCGTGGCGCGCAACGACATCGACTACACCTCTGGGCGCTACCCATCCGAGCCCGATGGCCCCCGCAATGGTCTGGTGGTCCTCGGGGACCCGGCGGATCGCTGGGTGGGCGCCGGCACCGTGTGGAACCAATACGCGTTCCACCCCTCAGGCATCCACGACGACGGAAGCGTACCGGAGACCCAGATCTCGGGCTGGAGCCACCGCCACCTCAACGCGTGGCACGCAGCGGTTCCGTCGAGCAGTCAGCGGCGTGTGGCCCCCGACCTCACGGTGTCCGTTGGGACCATCGTACAAGGGGCCGACATCGGGCAATGGCCGGGAACCAACGTGGCGACCTGCCCGGCCTGGAACCGGGCGACCGTCACCGTCTGCAACCAGGGCGACACCCAGGTGCCGGCAGGCGTAGACGTGGGTATCTTCACAGGGCCCGCACCCGAGGACCGCGCGCTGGCGACCGCGGCCACAACGGTGCCGCTCGGGCCCGACGCCTGCGAGTCTGTACAACTGGAGTTTGCAGGCCACCGCGACGGCGTCGCCGTCCTCTACGCCCAGGTTGACTACAACGCCGGCCACGCCGAGTGCGAGGAGGCCAACAACGTGTCCAGTTTTGGTGTCGTGACCGTGTCTCGCCCCACCACCGAGGTGTGCGACCTCATCGACAACGACTGTGACCGCGCGGCCGACGAGGCACTCCAGCGCGCGTGCACCTCACAATGCGGCGTCGGAACCCAGAGCTGCTCGGCGGGGACGTGGAGCCAATGCGACGTACCCCAACCGGAGACCGAAATCTGCGACGGCGTGGACAACGACTGTGACGGCATCGTAGACGACGCCTCGGACGCGTGTGGTGACGGCGGGAGCTGTATCTGCCGGGGCGGGATCGGCCAGGAGAATTGCGGTTGTCATTTCCGGCTGACCGTGTCCCCGTGTGGCGCCGGCTGCGCGTTGGGCACGGTGTGCACGGACGAGGGCTGCGAGCCGTGGTGCGCAACGGACTTCGACTGTCCAACCGGCCAGGCGTGCGGCGCGGACAACGTGTGCGCAAACCGAACCCTCGAGCTCGGCGCATCGGAGCCGGATGGCCCCACCGAGACGCCACTGGGCGCCTGTTCGGCAGGCTCACAGGACGAGGGGTCGCAGCTGTTGCGACTGCTGTTGCGGCGGTAGCGGTTGCGGCGATCGACGCCGCGGGTGGCACGCCGTCCCGACTACCGCGAGACGAGCGTGGAGACGCCCTGTCCCACGCCAACGCAGAGGCTGGCCATGCCGTGGCGAGCGCCGCGGCGCTTCATCTCATGAACCAGCGTCGTGAGGATGCGCGCGCCCGAACATCCCAGTGGGTGACCCAACGCGATGGCACCGCCGTTCACATTGACGATCTCAGGACTCAGCCCAAGCTCCCGCACACAGTGCAGCGACTGCACGGCGAACGCTTCATTGAGCTCGACCAGGTCGAGGTCCGCCAGGTTCAGACTCGCCTTCTTGAGCACCTTGCGGGTGGCGGGAACCGGGCCTGTGCCCATGATTTCGGGGTCAACGCCCACCACTGCGCTGGCGGTAAACCGCGCCAATGGCTCGAGCCCGTGCCGCTGCGCGAACGCCTCGCTCGCAACCAAAAGCGCGCAGCTGCCGTCGTTGAGGCTGGAGCTGTTGCCAGCCGTCACGCTGCCCCCCTTTCGAAACACCGGGCGCAGGCGCGCAAGCTTCTCGACACTCGTGTCCGCGCGCGGCCCCTCGTCCGCCGTGAACACGATGGGATCGCCCTTTCGCTGCGGAATGGACACGGGCACGATCTCGTCGTCGAAGCGAGCGGCCGCCTGTGCTGCCAGCGCCTTCTGGTGGGATGCGAACGCGTAGGCGTCCTGATCCTCGCGGGAGATCGGCCAGCGCTCCGCGATGTTCTCCGCGGTGGTGCCAAGGGCGTCGAGGGGGAAGAGGGCCTCCATCTTCGGATTGGGGAAACGCCATCCCAACGTGGTGTCGTACACAGTCTGATGGCCCACCGGGAAGGCAACCCCAGCCTTGGCCATGGCCAGCGGAGCGCGCGTCATGGACTCCACACCACCGGCGATGAAGAGCTCACCATCCCCCACCGCGACCGCGCGGCAGGCCTGGTTGAACGCCTCGAGCCCAGACGCGCAGAGCCGGTTGACCGTGACACCCGGCACCGAGTACGGCAGCCCGGCGAGAATCCCCGCCATGCGAGCGATGTCCCGGTTGTCCTCCCCGCCCTGGTTGGTGCACCCAAAGTAGATGTCCTCAATCTGCGCAGGGTCCACGTCGTTGCGGTCGAGCAGCGCGCGCACGACGACGGCGGCGAGATCGTCCGGGCGGACGCTCGACAGGGCCCCGCGAAATCGGCCGATGGGCGTCCGTACCGCATCCAGGATCACTGCAGTCTTCATCATCCGTCTCCGCTCTTCGGTTATTGGCTAGAAAAATCCACGATCGTATGCTATCTTCTGCGCCGTCCTGGGCGTGGGCGTTTTGCCCATTCACTCCGAAAGCACAAGCACGGAGGCAACCGCATTGCCGTACACCGAAGAACAAGTGTTTGAGAAGGTCAAGGACGCGTTCGTCGAAGCGCTCGGCGTGGATGACGACGAGGTGACCCTGGACGCCACCGTCATTGACGACCTCGGCGCTGAGTCGCTGGACTTCCTCGACATCGTCTTTCGCCTTGAGAGAGCTTTCAACATCAAGATCCCGCGCGGTGACACGGAGCGCACTGTGCAGGAGAGCATGGGGGACAACCCCTATGAAGTGGATGGGGTCCTCACGGAGCTCGCCTTGGTGAAGCTCGCCGAGGCGATGCCGGAAGTGCCGGCCGAGGAGATGGGTCCGGGCTTGAAGACCAAGGACATCCCTCGCCTGTTCCGCGTCGCGACCTTCAGCAACATCTGCCTGAAGCTGCTGGCCGAAAAAGGCGAGCTGGCGGCCTGATGTCCACGGCGGGCCCTGCGCCTGCCGGGGGCGCCGACGCGCGCCCACGATTCACCTTCCTCGTACATCCACTGTCAGAAGTCACACTGCGCGTCTTTGCCGCGCGCGGACTCAAATGGGACATCTTGCGCTCGCGTCCGGGTCGTACGCTGGAGTTCATGTACGACGCCGAGCTCATCAGCAAGGTCACGCGCTTCCCCCGTATCATCAGCGACCTCGGCACGGAGTGCACCGGCGAGATCATCGGTATCCCGACGCTGCCGAGGTTCATGCTCGAAGACCAGGGTCGCGCGGTGGACCTCATGGCCCACGCGGCCCACGAGTTGGGTGCCGATGCTGATCTGGTGGGGCTGGGGGCCCTGTGCGCCATCGTCGGCTCGCGCGGACAGGAGCTCGCCGAGCGGCTCGCGCAGCCGGTGACGACCGGCAACTCGCTCACCTGCTGGGCCGCATCCGAGACCACGCAGATCCTCTACGAGACTCTCAGCAAAACCCCGCGATTCGCAAGGCGCATCGTCGTTGTGGGCTTCCCCGGCACCATGGCAAACGCCATCGTCGAAGTTCTCGCGCGACGGGGACTGCCAGTGGAGGTGTACGCGCGCCGGCTGGCCCGGCGGCAGGCTGCGTGGCTGGACGCGGTGCGCGAAAACACGGGCGCGCCAATACCCGTGTGGGACGACCTCACCGAGGCGGTCCGCGGCAAGGGAATCGTGGTGGGCGCGGGCAGCATTGGCGGGGAGCTGGACGGCGCCGACCTTCGACACGGCACCGTCGTGGTGGACGTTGCCCAGCCACTGGACACAACGCCGGTGCAGCGCCGCCGCACGGATCTGCTCGTTGTCGAGGGCGAGATGGTGTCGCTGCCCGTGCGCAGCGGCGATGAGTGGCGCTCCTTCTGGAGCGGGCTCTACAACCTCTCGGTCGGTCAGGTCGACCGGCGCGTGTTTGCCTGTCTGGCCGAGCCGATGGTCCTCTGCCTGAACGGGCGCCCGGAGAGTTTCAGCCTTGGACGCACGGTGACGGCGGACCAGGTGGAGGAGATCGGCAGGATGGCGCGCCTTCACGGCTTTGGCGTTCGGGATCTCTTCCACGGGCGCACACCGCTGCCGCCGCAGACGCTCACCGAGTTCGCCCGCGTACCCTGGCTGCCATGAGACGACGCGACCAAACCGGCCGGTGTCACGGCGCGCCGATCGTCGGCGCTGGACGTGGAGGCGCAGGCGCGGGCTTTTGCCTGCTCGTCCTCGCATCGCTGGCCGCGGGGTGCGCCCCCGGGGAGGGAGAACTTGGCGCCCTCTGGGCCTTCGCGGACGGGCGCGACTGCCAGACGAGCGGCGCGCGCACCGCGGAGGTGACCGCCCGGCGCGATGGGTTTGTCGCCATCACAGCCGAGTTCCCTTGCGCTGCTGGGGAGGAGACCGCCGTGGTCATCTCGCCACTGGACGAGGGATTCTACAGCGTGAACATCGAGGCCAGGAGCGCCGAAGGCGCGGTGTTGTACACCGGAGACCGTATTGTTGGGATCGTCGAGGGCGAACTCTCCGTCGCCGACGTCGCTCTGGATTTCCGGGGCGGTGGACCCTGACCCAATGTCGGGCGCCCCGGTGAGGGTTTCGAGGCCGCTACGGCGCTGTCCGCCGCGCTCGGACTGAGGTAGGATGGCGACAACGGAGCGAGTCATGAAGCAGCAACCCGTTTTGCCCACGCGGCGCGCGCGCCGTTGGCTGTCACGCATCGCCGTCCTCACCATGGCGGCGTCCTTGACGCTGGCCGCCGCAGCGTGTGGCGAGGATTACAACCTCGAACGCGTCGTTCCGGAGCGTGGGACCTTCGGTGAGGAAGTCCACCGGACCCTCCACAAGGACGCCCTGCGGTCGTCGCGAAACTGGGACGAACGCGGCCGGCTCCTTACCCGCGACGAGGCCCCCATCGTCTTCGCGCTCGACAGCGTGGTGCCGGCGGACCTTCTGCGGCCTTTGGCCGATCTGCTGCTGGCGCTGCGTCCGCTGATCGATCGCGGCATCGTCCCGCAGATGACCCAGAAGATAGCAGCATTGCTCGACGCTCTTCTCGACGCCGACGACGTTCGGCTCGCCTGGGAGGCAGACAACCTCGGCCGCTTTGAGGGGTACCGGGCTCCACAGGTTCGCTCGGCGTTGGTCGAGAACGCGGTCACGTTTCCGGGGCTGGTGGACCTCAACCGCTTGTTCGCCCGACTTGTCCTCGACAACGACGGTTTTGACGACGACGGGACGCCCAACAATGAACCCACCTTCGCCACGGACCTTGTGCGCGCTCTGTCCGTGCAGCTGCAGACCGTGGAGGTCGCCGGTGAGCCGGATCGCATCGGCGCGCAAGCTGCGGACCTTCTGTTGAGGCAACACGCGGACTTTGACGTCGCCGACCGAGAGCCCTTCTGGGTCGTCCGTGTCGACCATCGGGGGCTGCCACTTGTCCGCTCCTCGGCGCGTGGCACCCTGTACTCGCCGTTCCGGGACAACGACGGTGACGGTCTCGCCGACACCAACCCAGCCGGCCAATTCATCGACGCACGCGGAGAGGTGCTGGAGGCGAAGCCCTTCGGGGAGCCCAACAGCTCTGGGCTGCTCGTGCGAGACGCGATCGGTCGCGCTGTCGCGCCCGATGGAGACGGTTTCGCCTTTGACTACGTGGATCTCAACAAGACATCGGCGGCGTTTCTGCTCGACCAGAACGCGGAGCTGGCGCGGCGAGATGTGTTGTTCGACCTCGTCGACGCGCTGCTCGCCGTTCTGCCGACCCGCGGCGCGCTGGAGGACGCAGAGGGCGCGTACAACGGGTATCCCTCCGCGGACAATGTGCTGCTGGACCTCGTCTACGCCGCTCTGTCGATCTTGAACTTTCCCGGTGTGGACGAGCTGCTGGAGACCAACGCCGTGTTGCTCCGAGACCACCAACCCATCCTGGCTGAGTTGCTGCTGAGTTTCGACGAGTTTGGCGACATCCTCGACACCTACCCGGACGCGGAACTGACCGATGGCAACACCCTTGGCGACGATCTGGTCGTCGCCGCGTGGGAGGTGGTGGAGAGCCCCGGACTCGTCGCGGAGCTGCTGACTGCGCTCGAGCAACCCATCACCCTGAACACGGAGGTGGCGAGCCTGGACCCGTTGCGTTTCAAATCGGCTCCCGGCGCGGCCGCTCCCGCACCCGGTGGGCCGTACGACACTTGCTTCCAGACCTGCAACGACGGGCACGCCATTGGCTCACAGGGCCGTTTTGACTGCATCCGCGCCTGCCCGCGGGAGGAAGTGTTTGGCACCCTCGTGGACCGCGAGGCTGCACCCGGCCCCAGCAATCGAAGTCACTTCGAGCGCACAATGGCGCTGTTCCGGGATACCGCGGGCGCGCAATACGAGATGAAGGTCGAACGGCTGACCATCCCGGACCTCGGCACGGACATCGATGTGGGCAACGCCCTGCCCCCGCTCCTTCGAATCGAAGACGCCGCGGGCGCGTTCCTGGAATCCGTCGCCGGGGACTTCCGCTTTGTGGACCACGTGACCCCGGAGGCCATCGCCAGCGAGGAAGTCCACCTTCTCCTCGGCGGCCTCGACACCATCTGCGGGAGCGGCTTTCTTGGGCGGCTCATCCAGGCATTGACCCCCGTTTTGCTCCGCGTCAGCGAAGACGATCTGCGGACCAGCTGCCGCCGGTTCGAGGAGGTCTCAGCGCAAGAGGGCCTGGACGAGGACGAACTGACCCGCCAGCGGATCGCGGTCATGGTCGCGTTCCTGTCCTTGCTCACCGACGTCCCCATGGACGAGGTCCCCACCCCGGCCCAGCTGACGCGGTTCTTCAACACTCCCAACCCCTCGCTGGACCTGGAGATCGCGCAGATGTCGCTTTCGCAATTGTCCTGCCACGACGGGTACTTCTTGCATGAACACCACGGCGACATGCTGTTTGCCGCGGAGGCCAGCGGGCTCCTGGACGCCATCCATCCACTCGTGAGGGTGGCCAGCGCCCACGGCAAGACAGGCCAGCTCGCGGCGCTGATGGGCGTCTTGCACCTGCACTACGTCACGCCGGAGGTCAGCTACCGGACCAAGAACGGCGCAGAGTCGGCGCGGGCCGGCGATGGCACCGGTGTGGTGCGCTACGAGCCGGCGCTCGTCGATTTCATGGAGCGCGCCCGCCTCCTGGCCGCCGGACACGAGCTCGCCCTCGTCAGTGGCCGGCTGGAATCCAGCCGGGAACGCCGGCTTCCCGCCATCCTCGAAGAGCTGATTGTCCACATCCTGCGTCCCGACCCTGCGGTGCGGCACCGGAACGGGTCCGGACAGTCGGTGGACGCGGCCGGGCGGCGCGTGGAACCCATCAGTCAGTTCTACGTGCTCGCCGATGCCCTGGCCGCAATCGACGACCGACTGGACCGAGACGCCCAGGCGGACGCGGCCTGGACGAGGGCCACCGACGAGCTGGCAGACGTTCTGCTTGGCGTCGAAGACGGCGGGGGCGGGGGCCAGGCCCGGTTCTCCCACCCGGGCGGCGTCGCGCTCGGAGCCATGCTGGCCGAGCACCTCGCGGGGCGAATGGCGCTGCGGCGCGACGCCGGGAACCTGGACGTCTACCTGTCGCAGGAGCTGCTCCTGGACGCCCGTGAGTTCTTTGAGGGCAGGTCGCTGCCGGCGGCCTTGGACCTGTTTGAGGCCGCGACCGCGGACCCGGCGGATCGCGCTCTGCTCACGGAGTTCCTGGTCGACGCCACGGGCGGCGACCTTGGCGCCTCGAGCGCGCTGGTTCGCCTGTACGAGTTTCTGCTGGACTTGCTGGACGAGGCGAGCTTCGTCACAACCACCCGCTTCTACGGCGAGCTGTTCGACCCGGATCGGGCCTGGCCCGAAGAGGCGGGCGCCCTCCCCCTCGCGTCACACGGGATGCTGTTGTTGCGCGAGACCGACGCCGTGGACGGGGACGCGCTGGCGGTGTCTCTCCTTGCCAACGCCGGCGTGCGCACAACGGCCGGCGGCCTGCCCCCTCCCCCCGATGGCGACCCGCTGGGTGAGTACCCGGCCAGCACGTTGGCGCGCGCCATCCGCGACTACCAGCGCGCCGACCCGCTGAGCCGCGAGCCCCTCACCGCGGAGGATTACGAGCTCATCGCGCGGGGCGTCCACGGGTGGCTGCGCGATGATCGCGTGGGCATGGAACAGCTCTACGACCTCATCGAGGCGCGCAAACGTGATTGAGTCCCCACACCCGGCCTTCGCATGGCTGGCCACCCTCGCCGTGGTCGCCGTGCTCAGCTTGCCCACGGACGCCCAGGCAGCCGGCGGCCTGTTCAACCCGCCGCACGGCGTCAAGACCATGGGCCGCGCCGGCGCCGCCGTGGCGGGCCCGGCCGACCTGAACGCGCTCTGGTACAATCCGGCGTTGATCGCGGGTCTCCCCGACGGCTCCCACGAGCTGCTGCTCGACGCGAACATCGTGTACCAGGGCGTCCGCTTCGAGCGAGCCCCACGCACCTTTGACAACGGGCGCACGCAGTTCTACCGACCGGTCGAGAACGAGGCGACACCCATCCCCGTGCCGCAGATTGCCTACGCGAGCGACTTCGGGCTGCGCGACGTCCACTTCGCCCTCGGGATGTACGGCCCCAACGGCGCCAACTCCAAATACCCCGTCGACGGACCCCAGCGCTACGTGATCGTGGACACGGAGGGCAGCCTTATCTTCAGCACGCAATTGGCGGTCGCCTGGGAACCGGTCCACTGGCTGCGCCTCGGTGCCGGGCTGGTGAACCACACGTTCATCCTCAGACGCGCCCTGGTCCTGAGCGCGTACCCGGGCTTCGCCGGTGACCCGGAGGACGAAGAGTTCGACGCACTGTTGGTCTCCGAGGCCAACGTGCCGATCAACCCCACGGGAATCCTGGGTCTCTGGGCCCAGGCACCAGGCGGGTTCGAGGTCGGCGCAAGCTTCCTGTTTCCCAAGCACGTGGAGGACCGGGAGACGACGGTGGAACAACGACTGCCGTCCCACCCGCTGTTTGACGATGCGGAGGTGCACGGCAACTCCGTGGTCGCGAGCTTCGACCTGCCGGCGTTCCTGCGCGTCGGCGCCCGCTACGTGCAACCGCGCTGGGATCTGGAACTGGACTTCGTCTACGAGGTCCACAGCGGGTTCAAGAAGATCGGGACCCGACCCAATGGAATCACCGTGTCCGGCATCCCCGGCATTGGCGAGATCCCCATCGGGAGCCTCGACGTACCGCGAAACTTCACCAACTCCGTCGGCTTCCGGCTCGGCGGGGACTACCACCTGGTCGAGGGCGAGCTCACGCTTCGCGCCGGGGCCCTGTACGAGTCCTCCGCGATCCCCGACGAGACCCAATCCGTGCTGCAGGTGGACGCGGACAAGATCGGTGTGAGCCTGGGTGGTTCCTGGGAAGTTGCGGACGCGGTGTCGCTGGACTTTGGGTACACACACCTGTTTTTCTTCGAACGTACGGTCTCCAACTCGATCATGACTCAGCTCAACCCGACCAATCCTGAGGGCGCGATCGTCGTCGGCAACGGGACCTACAGCACGTCGGTCGACATGCTCGGCGTTGGGGTGCGGCTGCATCTTTGAGTCCCTGAAAGACTCCCTTTGCCGCGCGGATACGTGGTAGGGTCTGGCCGAATGGCAAAGTGTCCAGCATGTGGAGCATTGGGTCCTGAGACCGGAGTACCGTGTCCCAACGGGGACGCTTACCTGGTCCGAGACAGTGCCCTCGAAGTCGACGCCAAGGGCCTCGACAGGTATCTAGGCAAGCTGATCGGCGACCGCTACGCCGTCGTCGGCTACCTCGGCCGCGGTGGAATGGGGGTCGTCTACCGCGCGCGTGACCTCAAGGGCACAGGCGAGGTCGCGGTCAAGGTCCTTATCAACGCCAGGCCCGGCAAGCGCGCGATGCGCCGTTTCCTTCGGGAGGCCAAAGTCGCCGTGCGCCTGCGTCACCCCAACATCGTCGCGACCTACGGATTCGGCCGGGTCGATGAGGGCTTCTTCCTGGCCATGGAGCTGATCGAAGGACAGCCACTGTCGCGGTACTGGCGACGCGGCGTGCCCTTTGACGCTCTCGTCGCCATCGCACTGCAGAGCCTCTCGGCGCTGGGCGCGGCCCACACCGCCGGCGTCATCCACCGCGATCTCAAGCCCGGAAACATACTCATCGGGCGCAACGATCGTGGCGGCCTGATGGTCAAAATGGTGGATTTTGGCCTCGCGCGTTTCCTGCAGCCTGAGCGCGACGAGCTCACGCGGACCGGGGAGCTGGTGGGCACACCGCGCTACATGTCGCCCGAGCAGGCGCGCGGTAGCCGCAACATCGACGTCACGACCGATCTCTACGCGCTGGGCGTCATCCTGTACGAGTTCTCTACCGGCAAGGTGCTGTTCGATGCGGAGGTGCCGACCGCGGTCGCCTTGATGCACATCACCGAGCCCGTCCCGCCGTTGATTCCGCGCGACGGCCTCATCGCGCCGGCGGGGTTCGAGGCCGTGGTGCGCAAGCTCCTGGCCAAGGATCAGAAGGCGCGCTACGTCGACAACATCGCGGCGCGCGAAGCGCTCGCGCCGTTCCTGATCGACAAGAGCCTCAAGCCGACGGCTGAGGTCGCGCTCGACGGCGACGCGTTTGACGCTGCCATCGAGGGACCGCCGATGCTCGGCGCCCCGGTGGCGTCCGCAGACCCCGGCAGTCGGATCCACTTCGATCCCCCCGTGGTTGGACGCAAGCCGCAACTGGCCCGGCTGTGGGACCTCCACCGGCAGGCGGTCGACGCCGGATGGGGCGCGGTCATCGCCGTGGCCGGCGAGACCGGCGTAGGCAAGTCACGGCTGCTCGATCTCTTGCGAGATGCCGTCGTGGAGTCGGGCGAGATCGAGTGGCACCATGGCGAAACCCAGCAGGGCGCAAGTCATGGCCTGGGTGCACTGCGCGGGGCACTCGAGAGCATCTTTGGTCTGCGCGGACACGGCCCCGAAGACTCCCACGACATCATCGCAGCGACCATGGAGCGCTGGGGCGGCAGCGACGTGGCCGAGGTCAGACGCCTTGCCGATATCTTCCGGCTGAGCGCGCCGGTCGCGGAGGAGAGCATCGTCGGCTTTGCCGACACCAAGGGTACCGAACTGGACATGGCGGACCAGGAGCTGCTCTTCGGCTCTGTCGAGCGCGTGTTCCGCCGCGCGGCGTCCGAGAAACCTGTGCTCATTGCGCTGGAAGACCTCCACTGGTCCGGCGAGCCCACGCGGGCGTTTTTGGAATACCTGGTCCCCCGGCTCAAGACGACGCCCGCCCCCATGGTGGTCATCGCCACCTTCCGCGGCGACGCGCCGGAGATGGACCAATGGTCCGAGGTCATCGGCCGACTGCGCGCGTACGAACCCGACCCGTTCCACTACATGGAGCTGGAGCGGCTGGACGAGTCGAACAGCCGCAAGCTTCTGCGCTCCATGCTCAAGGCGACCAACGGCCTGCTGGACAAGGTCATCGCCCTGACGAGCGGGAACCCGCTCCACATCATCCAGGTACTTCGTTTCCTGGAAGACTCGGACATGCTCCGCGAGGAGGGGGGCGTCTGGGACCTGGCCGCTGGGGCGCGCGTGGACGACGCGGTCCCACCGGAGATGGCCGACCTGCTGCTCGAGCGGCTCAAGCGCTCGTTCCAGGGTCACGCGATCGAGGACGACCTCACGCGCATCATCGAACGATGCGCCATGGTCGGACGCCGCGTCCCCTACAAGCTGCTGGTCCGAATTCTGGAGGTCGAGGGGGAGCTCACGCCGCGCGCCGGCGCGATGGTCGACCATCTGGAGGAGGCGCTCGAGTTCTACCTTGAGAACGGTGTCCTCATGGAGGACCCCGACTCCGAGGAGGACATCCTCGAGTTCTGCCACGGGCTCCTGCGCGAGACACTCTTCAACCGGCTCAAGGGGCGCCGCGCCACCCGCAACACGCACCTGGCGGCCGCGCGAGCCAAGGAGCAGTACTACGACCGCAATGGCGACGCCCACGCGGACGCCATCGCCGATCACTACGAAGAAGCCCGGGACTGGGTCAACGCGCTGGACTGGCACCTGCGCGCAGGAGACGTCGCGCGCCGTTCCTGGGATCTGCGCGCCTGCGAGCAACGGTACCGTCACGCGCGCGCTCTGATGGAGCAATTGTCGCGAACCGACCCCGACAAGCAGATGCGCATCTCCGAAGGGCTCGGCGATCTCTGCTACATCGACGGTCGCTACGAAGAGGCGGAGCAGCATTTTAGCGGGGCGTTCAACGCGGCGGAGGCCGCTGGCAACGGCCGCGCGATGGCCCACCTCCTGTTCCGGAAGGGCAATACTGCGCGGGAGCAGCGGGATTTCCGACAGGCGGACGCCTCCTTCCGCGAGTGTCTCGCGGTCAGCCGCGCGCTGGGCGACAGGTCGGGAATCGGAAGCGCCCTGCTCGGCCTGAGCCTGCTCAATCGCCACCGAAACCGACTCGAGGACGCGCACCGGTTCATCACAGCCGCCGAGGAGCAGTTCGAGATCATGAGCGACACCCGCGCGCTGGCCGATTGCAGCCGCCAGCGGGCGTTCGTCTGCATGAAACAGGGGGACTGGGCCACGGCCAAATCCCACCTCCAGAACGCGCTCGACCTCTGCTCGCGGTTCGCCGACAAGCGCGGACTTGGGTACGTGCACCGCGACCTGTCGCGGCTGGCCGTGCTCCAGGGACGCAACGAGGAGGGCCAGCTCCACGCCCGCAAAGCCCTCGACATCTTTGAGAACATCGGCGCGCGGTACGGTTTTGCCCAGACGCTGGCCGCGCTCGGCGCTGTCCACCGCGCACAGGGTCATTTCCAGGCGGCGGGCGATCTCTTCCAGCGCGCCCTCGACATCCTCGACGTGCTCGGGGCCGACCGCGAGTCCGCCGAAGTCTTGTTCAACATGGCCTGTGTCGCCATGCGCCTGGGTCGTCCCCGCGAAGCCACGGAGTGGTTCGACAAGAGTCTGGAACGGTCCCGGTCCGCCGAGTACCGCCTCTACGAGGGACTCAGCGTCGCGGGCCGCGCCTGGGCCGCTGCGGAGCGCGACGACACCGCAGGTGCCAGGACCTTCCTGCAACAGGCCCACAAACGCCTGCCTCCCGAGATGAACTTCAGCCCCGACCTCGCCGAAATCTACGAGGCAGCCGCCCGCGCGTTCGATCGCAGCGGCGAGGGGCCACTGGCCAGCGCGTTGCGCAAGAAAGCCGGCGTGATCTGGTCCAATCTGGATCGTGCTCGCCGTCCCTGACCGCGCCCACTGGTCGTGGCCCGATCTCAATACGCTCCATCGCCCAATGCGCGGACGGCGACGCCTGCGCACCTCAACCTGCCCACCAGAGGTGACCAGCGGCCCCAGTGACGCAGTGCCCACCCGGCTCGCCCCCGGCTGTGGGCGGGACGGGCACGGCGATTGACTCCCGGTGGGCCACAACCTAGGATGTTTACGGCCACCGTTGTGGTCGTAGTGCAGGGGAACGAAACACCTTGAGCCGGAGAAGGTTCGAAATCATGAAGCGGAATATTTTCACCGCGATGCTATTGGTCGCGACGCTCAGCCTTCTGGGCATGAGCGCCTGCTCCGACTCGCAGGGCGACGGCAACAGTTTTCAGGCCGTCGAGCAGATCGAGCTCAACGTCGGTCCTCCGACCCTGACATTCCAGGGCGCCTCCGTCGGCGACACCGTTCGCAGCGAGTTCCGAATCCGGAACGTCTCGCGAGAGGGCGCCGCGACCCTGCGCGTTACGGGCATCAACATCGCCGGCAACAGTGGCGATTTCAGCGTCGACTGTGGTGACAAGGGGTCGGAATTCTCCCTCACACCCGTCGATCCACCCGTCGCCTGCGACCTGGTGTTCACGCCCTCTACGCGCGCTCCGCAGAACGTGACGGTGGAAGTCGTGTCCAATGGACGCGGCAACAACACCATCGTGGTCAGCACCCTTTCCCTGCAGCAGGTGATTGAGGCCGTGCCGGACCGGGTCGTCTTCAACGCCCGCGAGGGGCAGACGGACCGCCGCCTGGTGAAGATCCGCAACGTTGGCAGCGCCGACCTCCAGCTGTACGGCTACGAAATCACCGGCCAGGCTGACCTCTTCACGGCGGAGTACGACACCGACCGCTGGGGCACGTTCACGCAAGAGGCGCCCCTGGTGCTGCGTCCGCACGACGACGCAATCGGCCCTGAGAGTGACGCCTACAAGAACAACGAGCTACAGATCTTCGTGGACTACGCCCCGGAGACGACGGGCTCGGACGCCGCGACGCTCAAGATCTTCTCGGACGACCCGGCCACGGGCGTCTATGAAGTGGCCCTGGTGGCGAACTCCAACGCACCGTGCATCCTCGTGGTGGACGGCACGCGGGTGGACTTCGGGAACAGCAGCATCGGCGAGATCAACCAGAAGACGATCACGGTCCAGAACTGCGGCAACGCGGTCCTCACGATTCCGACCATTGCGCCGGCGGACAACACCGCGACGCTGTCCGATCGCAACTCCACTGCCCCCTTCATCATCGACACCGGCGACGCGCGGCCGCAGGCGACCGACGGTACGCTGGATACGCCCATCGAAATTCAGCCGGGCGACATCGACACCTTCGTCGTCGGCTATGCGCCGCTCGAGGAGACGGCGCACAGCGGCAACCTGCTGATCCACAGCAACGACGAGCAGAGCCCCATCGTGCAGCTCGACCTCTTTGGTCGTGGCGTGACAAACCAGTGCCCGAACGCCGTCGCCAAGGGCACCATCCGCGGCCTGGCTGTTCCGCCGTCGGAGCAGGTGGAGGCCGCACCACTGCAGTACCTCATTCTGGACGGCAATGACTCCATCGACCCGGATGGGTTCATTCAGGACTACGTCTGGGAGATCACCGACCGCCCGGACGGATCCGTAGCCGAGCTTGAGCCTGTCGCCAACGAGCCGCCCGAGTCGGGGCGTCGCCAGCTCTTCCTCGACCTCGCCGGCCGCTACGTGGTGGAGATGACGGCCATCGACGACAAGAACAGCCCGAGCTGCAACGTCGCCACCGTCACCATCCTCGTCACGCCGAACGAGGCGGTTCACATCCAGCTCGTCTGGAACAACCCGGAAGACCCGGATCAGACGGACCTCTCCGGCGCCGACATGGACATCCACTTCATGAAAATGCCCGTGGGTCGCTGGTTTGACGCGCCGTACGACAACTACTTCGCAAACCGCGAGCCGTTCTGGAACCCTGAGCACCCGAGTCTCGACATCGATGACACGAACGGCGCAGGCCCCGAGAACATCAACCTCGACGACCCCGTCCCGTGCCAATGGTACGCCGTGGGCGTCCACTACTGGCGCGCCCAATTCGGTACCGCCTACGTAACGACCCGTATCTTCATCAACGGTGGACTCGTCTTCGAGTACCCGAACAAGCCCATGCAGCGCACGGGCGACTTCCAGGACCTGGCCCGTATCCACTGGCCGACAGGTGAGGTCGTCCTCGTGGACGAGGTCTATCCGCAGCCGCCCCGCGGCCAGGAGGCCCCTTTCACCGTGGACCAGCGTGCCAGCATGCTCTGCGGAACGCCCAACTGACGGCGCCGCTCAGCTGACCGATCGAGCGCTACGGGGAGGCCATCGGCCTCCCCGTTTTGCGTCCTGGATTCCGCTCCAACTCACCACCATGAAACATGGAATCACGTCATCGTGATCGGTGAGAGCTTCGCGCTTGTGGGCTGGAAGGGGGCCGTGCCGGTCGCGCGGCGCGATGCTCCTGACCGACCCGCCTGCGCCACTCAGCTCGTCAGCGGGCGTGGATCTCGCGGATCCGGTGAGCCAGAACTCACCGGGAATCGACGCAGCCGGCTTCCCACACTGGTAGCTACTTCTTCGGATCTTTGGGGCGCAGTTTCTCGATGCCTGTCGCCGAGCGCCGGTTCGGGATGGGCTTGAGGCGCGCAATGGGTCCGTTCACGATGAAGCCGTAGTACTCGCCGACCTTCGCGCGCCGCACCTTCGGGTCCAGATCCAGTACGCCTTCCAAGTCGTTGCGCTTGAGAAAGTCCGCGCTGGGCTTGGCGCGCGCGTTGATCCGGGCGCTGCTGCCCGCAAACGTGTTGGCCAGGGTGACGTTCCCGGCTGCCTCGAATTCGAGGTCGGGGCCAGAGGTGCTGACCTCCTCAATCTCCAGTTTGCCGCCGTCGACCGCAGCCTTGATGACAACGTCACCCAGCACGGTCTGCTTGATCTGGAACTTCCCAAACCCCGTGTCGAAAGGCAGCGGACCGGGTCCGAGCGAAGTGGCGGAGGACACGAGATCGACCTTGCAGTCGAGCATCCGTTGGCCCTTCTCGTCCATGAGCACGACAACCGAGCCCGCGACCAGTCCGCCCACGGGCATGCCAAACTTGGCCTCGATCAACTCCACGCTGTTGAGCGGGAGGTCGTTGAACGCGATCTCAACCTGGTGGCCCTTTCGGGTCTCCGCCGCATCGCCGTCGGCGTTCTCCTCCTCCTCCTCCTCCTCTCCGTCGGGCTTCTTCTTGGACGGACGTCGTTTCTTCGGGAGCGTCTCCATGGGCTCGTAGGCAACCTGGCTGTACGTCCCGGTGACGCCGCCAGCGCCCATGTCCACCTCAAAGTCTACAACGGGGGAGCGGGAGAACAGGCTCTTGAAGACCTCCACGTCGATGTAGACGCGGTCGATGGTCATGTCCACCAGGTTCTTCTTGAAGTCTGCCAGGTCCGCTTCCGTCGCGTCCAATGAGGGCGGGCGCGACTTGATGTTGACGGCCTCCGCTTCCACTGCGGACACACCCGAGATGGAGAAGCTACCGAACGCTACGTCGTACTTGCCACCGAGGCTGTGCTCGATGTTGCGACGCACGATGTCCGACAGCTCGTCCTCCGGCAGCCCCATCCAGAACGCGATGGCGAACACCACCAGGAACGCCCCGGGGAACAGGAGCGCTTTGACCCAAAGCCTGTCCATCATGTACCCGCCCCGATCTTGAACGTGGACACCGTCAATGCCACGCGGACGGTGGGACCATCGTCGCGTCGGGGACGCGAGATGTCGATGCGCTTGATGACGACCAGCTCCGGGCTCCGGTCGATGGAGTCCAGGAAGCCGACCACGTTGATGTACTCGGTGTCCGTCAAATCAATGGCCACCGTCTCCTCAATGATCTGCGGGCCCTTCGCGTCCTTCTTGCGTCGCTTGCCACCCACCGGCACGGCCGACTCCTTGAAGTTCTTGATCTTGATGTTGTGCTTGGCGGCTTCCTGATCCAGGAAGGTCTGGAGTTTGAGCTGGTTGCCGGCGATTCGATCCGACAGCTTCTCGCCTCCGTCTTGTTTGCGGGACAGATAGTCCGCCTGTTTGCGGGTCATCAGGTCCACCGCGGCGGCGTACTGCTCGCCCTTCTCCGCCTTCTCGGCGATGACGGAGTAGGAGAAGTAGCCCCCGAGGAAGACGACGATGAACCCCATGGCCAGCGCCCATACGACGAGCAACCGGCGCTCGCGCTCGCTGAGTCGTTCCCAGAATCCTTGTTTGTGTTCCACGGTCGTCCCTACTTCTTTGCTTTGGTCTCAGCCGCGCGCTGGTCGGCACATTTGGGGTTGATCGTGAGGTCGAATTTCACCTGCTCCCCAATCGCGTTGGTGGCGCCCTTCTGGACCTGCCCCTTGAAGCAATCGTCTTCCTGGAGCTTGTCCACGAAGGCATCCACGCTTGCGGCAGAGTCAGTCTCCGCGGTCACCTTGATGATCTGACGGAACAGGTCCACCTCCAGATCCAGAAACCGAAGCTCCAGGTCGGGTGGGACCGAACTGTAGACCGCGTAGTAGTGGTCGTAGGCCGAGCGGGACGGCAAGATGCTCAGTCCACCCGCGTCCCCAGCCAGGCGTGTTTTTATCTTGGCGGGATCGGAGACCTTCTCCCCGAGACGATAGGCCGCCGTGGGAGACACCGGGGCC
>CALBXO010000908.1 GCA_937890335.1 uncultured Pseudomonadota bacterium
CAACAACGGAGCCAACAACGGAGCCAACAACGGAGCCAACAACGGCAACAACGGCAACAACGGCGGCAACAACGGCGGCAACAACGGCGCGCCAGGGTGTTTCGAGCTCAGCGATGGACGCTGTGTAGAGGAGACCTTCGCGAACCCGCCCGTGCTCGAGCCCAACGGTGACGGCATCTACGAGCTGTCCCTGGGCGCGGCGGAGGTCACGATTGCCGGCCAGCGGCACTGCGTGCGGGCCTATAATGGCAGCTTCCAGGCGCCGACCATCGAGACGGCCGCGCGCGAGGGTGACACGCCGCGCAGTGTCCGCATCGACCTGGCCAACCGGCTCGAGGGGCACGCCTACCGCTCGCTGCTGGGCGGCGAGTGCAACTGTCAGACCTCAGAGGGGGTCTCCTGCGATCCCGCCCACGTCCACAACGCGTGCGAGTCCGTCACAGAGGACTGTGCGTGTCTGGACGAGGACGGCGAAGCCTGCGAACACCTCTTTGATTTCAACGTCACCAACCTCCACGCTCACGGGGCGCACACCCGCCCCGACTGGGCGCGCGGCGGGAGCCCGTGCGAGCCGTACACCGACGATCGCGGGGTGACGTTCTTCTGTCGCGACTGCGACGAGGACCTCTGTGACGGTGAGGGTGACAACTCCTGCTACCACGCGGACAACGTGCTCAACGCGGTACACCCCAGCGAAGGGGCGCGCTACCGCTGGGACATCGATGAGGACGAGACCCACCACGCGGGCCTCCAGTGGTACCATCCGCACATCCACGGCACGACGGCCATCCAGGTGGCATCCGGCGCCGCCGGGGCGTGGATCGTCCGCGGAGATGTGGACACGGTGCCCCGGATGGCCGAGGCCAAAGAGAGGGTGATCGTCTTCTCGACCCCGTCGATCGATGGCGACGGGTTTGAGCCGCTGGCCGACGGTGAGGCCTGCACGGATGCCACGATCACTTTTGACGACTTCAAGACACTCGGGTCGACGTCGGCGACGCAGCTCAACGTGATCAACGGCGTGCGACGCCCGCGGATGGTCACCGCGCCCGGTCAGGTGGAGCGGTGGCGCGTCGTCCATGCGGGCTTCCTGGACGAGGTGTTCTGGGGTCTGTTTCGGGGCGCCGACGGGGATTGCACCGACTACAGCACGGCCAGCGAGGACACGATCCGGCTGACCCAGATTGGCCGCGATGGCCTGATCTTGCCCCAGTCGTTCGAGGACGACTACGTCTTCATGTCACCGGGATACCGGGTAGAGGCGCTCCTGGGCGGCGGTGAACAGTTCAAGGACGGCGAGACCTGGTGCCTTGTGGCAGCGCGGTTCCTCCAGGACCCGGACCGCGAGCGCTTTGGGGACTTTGGCGCGCAGCCCATGGCACCGCGCGAGCCACCGACACGCGCGGAAATCCTCACGCGGTTCGACACCGACGGGGACGTCATCGCCATCCTGAACGTGGCGAGCAGCGCGGGGCCAGCGACGAGTACCGAGCGCCCCGCCATCGACGCGGTGACCGCGCTCGCCAAACCCCTGGACCTCGGTGGTGTCGATGCGGCCTAGCGGTGCGCCGACGCGGCGGCGGTGGAGAACCCGGCGGACCTGGACCAGGCGGCGGTGCTGCAGGTGGGCTTCTGGACCATCGATGATCCAGACCCGTGCGACTGCGCCGCGTACAACGTCAACTGCCACAATTTCGAGCTCACGGACCGCAGTACCTACCCCGTGGACCGGGACATGCCGCTCGGCGCCATCGAGCATTGGCGCGTCGGCGCCTCCGTGGATGGACACCCGTTCCACATCCACATCAACCCATTCCTCGTCTGTCCCCACGACAACGTGTTTGATCCTCTGCCGTTCCCTCACTGGCGCGACACATTCCTCATCAACACGGGCCGCCGCGTGGACATCATCACGGAGAACCGCGCCTTCACGGGCAAATTCGTCTTCCATTGCCACAAGCTCACGCACGAGGACGAGGGCATGATGCAGCTCCTGCGCATCTGCGACCCGGAGACCGACGAGACCTGCGGCAAATACGGGTGGCGCGAGTGCGCGGAGGGCGACCTGCAGTGCATCAAGGCGCTCGCGGCCACAGACTGTGCGCTGGCCGCTGACGACCCCGTGGAGTTTGCGGCTTGCGCAATCGCGCTGGGCGGACCGGGCGGTGTCTGCGGGCCCAACGCCTGCCTGGAGGACGCCGACTGTCCGATGATGGGCCGGTGCACCGACAACATCTGCGGGCCGCGCTGACCGATTCGTTTCATGGCAGCGGCCCACCTGCCGTAATCCGGAGCCGCTCCGGCCCGTGCCCCACGATCGTCTCCATACCCGGGACGATCTCCCCGCCCCGAGAAATCCAAGGCCACGCTAG
>CALBXO010000909.1 GCA_937890335.1 uncultured Pseudomonadota bacterium
CCGGCTTTGGTGAACCGGGCCGGGACGACGTGGGCATCGACCTGACGTTGCGGTACGAGGCGCTTCACCAGGGCACCGAGAGATGGGCTCTGGCACCCAGCGATTGGGCCTGGGGAGAGAACGTCAGCGACGAGCGGATCGAGGTCGGCGTCTGGCCCAGGGCCGGCGACGACGACGACCTCATCGGCCTGCTACCCGTTCGATACCGCTTGCGCAACGTGACCTACCCGCGCGGCGGCGGCCCGGTTGGCGGATTCACCACACACGAAGTCACGTCTGGGATCGGGATACGTGCCTATGACGACGAGTTTGTCAGCGGGTGGTGGGAGTTCGTGGGCGTCTCCTACAGTCGCACCCAGTTTGCGCCGCCCGCACCTGGGTCCGGACGATTGAGCCTGGCGCTTCGGACCGAACCGGAAGGAATGCCGTCGCACGAGCGGATCGATCTGCGCGCGCTGAACATCGACCAGGTGGTTCTCGCGGAGAGCGACTTCATCCTGGGCATGAACTACCGCGTGGGGGCCAGTTGGCTGTGGGACCCTGTCACCGGCGTCGACTACGGCATCTTCACCGGTGGCCTCGGCGTCCGTGCGAAATTCGAGGACGGTGAGATCGGGCTCGGCATGTCGCGCGAGGCCCTGGCCACCCCCGACGGCCGCCGATTCACGGAGGCGTTCAGGTTTGAGGGGCTCATTGAAGTGCGGCCTGAGGACAGCGGAATCGGCGCCGGCGTGCGCGGTGGGTTCCACCAGTATGGCAACGACACAGCCGGCCCCAAGCCGGTCAAGAGCGGCGCCATTCACTCCCGGTGGTTCCTGGCGCCCATTGAGGGCGCCAAAATCGGCGCCTACCACCTGGCGACGCACGGCCCGCGGGTGGACGGAGGCGCGTTTGACCCCGTGCATTATGACCAGGCGTGGGCCCATGAACTGGGCCTGTTCCTCGAGCTCAACGACCAGATCTGATCCACCATCCCCCGCTACCACCACGGGCCGCGCGGTGGTAAAACCATCGGCATGAGCGACATCAACTGCAACTCGTGCGGCGCGACCTGTGAGGCAGGTTCCCGCTTTTGCACCTCGTGCGGCGCGACCATGGAGCCCGCTGCCCATTGCGACGCGTGCAATCATCCCAACCCCGTAAGCTCCCGGTTCTGCGGCGGATGCGGCGGTGAGCTGCGTGGGGGCGCGTGGCGCACCGACGGCGTGGTGACCGGGGCCGTCGACCGCGGTGAGTGGGAGCGGTTGCCCGAGGAGTTCATCCGGCGCGTCCACCGCGACGACATGCGCCGGGTACTCGGCAACCGCAGCATGCGCGTGCCGGTGGGCAGCGTTGGCGTCGTGGTGGTGGATGGGCTCGTGACCGAGCTGCTGCCGCCTGGGCGCCAGACAACCTTGAACCTCTTTGAGCGCATCGCGGGTTTCTTCACCGGACAGACTGAGCGCACCGCTTTCTATCTGGTGGATCTGCGGCCGGTTCCCGTGCCGTTCACCGTCAAGACGCAGCGCGACGCGGGTGGTGCGGAGATTCAAACACAGGTGCTCGCGTCGATGCGCCTGGACAGGAGTGACCGCGCGGGGATCGCCCGGTTTATCGAGCGCGTGCTGGGCGCCGCGCCGGCGTACACCAGCAACGATCTCTTCACCTTGCTGCGACCGGAGGTGACGCGCGTCGCGCGCGCAGCCATCGAGCGACTCGCAGCCCGTGGTGACCTGGACTACGCCGCCGCTGAGGCTGCCATCCAGCGCGAACTGGGGGCCTCCATCCCCGGCGAGTATGGCCTGGGTGTTCGAGTTCGCGTCGCGCCCCTGACCACAACGGTCAGTCTGGATCTTCACCTCGGGGGCGAGCCTGCCGGGATGGACACGCGTTTGTGTGGCTCGTGCAGCACGGCCCTGCCGGCCTCCATGGCGTTCTGTGACCACTGTGGTCACAAGCAGACCCCGCTGCCCCAGTCCGCACGTCTGGTGACCTCGGACGGACAGGACGTGGAGATCGACCTCGTCGTGCGCGTGCAGGGCCAACACGAGAGCATCGACGCCGAGGTGTTGCGGGAGCCGGTCACAGCGGCGGTCACGGCCCATCTGCGCACCTCGACGTGGGCGGAGCTGGCCTCGGCCGACGGGTTCCGCGGCCTCGAGTTGTCGGCGAGTCCGCCGCTCAAACAATTGCTGGCGGCGCGGGGATTGTCCCTGGTTCTCGTGTCCGTGGTGGACGTCCGCAGCAAGACGGAGGCGTGGCTGCTCGGCGCCCGCGCGGACCTGTCGCGTGCGCAGTCCGAGATGCTCGTGGGGCGGGAGTGGATCCAACAGCACACCGCGGACCTGGACGTGGGAGAGCTGGCGCTGGAGTTGGCGTTGGCGCGCCAGCGTCAGGAGCGCCAGCAGCGGCTTCGGGAACGGCAGCTCGAACGCGACACCGCGTTCGCCGGAGATCGGGCCGAGCTGGCTGACCGCCAGAGAAGGCAGGACCTTGAAGAAGGCCGCGCCCGCCTGGACGTGGCGGATGCCTCGCGGGGGGCGCGGGTTGGCCTGGAGGTGGACCGCGCCGAGCGGGAGACCGAGCGCACACTGCGCGCCGAGGACAGACTGGATCAGCGCGCGGAACAGGCACACAGTCACACTCTGGCTGCGGCCGACACCGGCCACGCAGCAGATCTGGAACGGACCGCGATGCAGCTCGACGCTGACAGGGCGCGGCAGGAGATCTCACTGGGCTCGGAGCGCGCCCGTGCGTCTGCGGAAGACGCCGTGATGGCCGAGCGCGCTCGCCGTGACGTGGCGTTTGACGACGACGCCAGGCGGACCCACCTCAACAGCGAGCAGGCCGACCGCGCCGAGGAGCGCCAGGTCGAGAAGCTGCGCGCGATGGCCGAGATCGAGCACGGCATGCTTGCGCAAGAGCAGGCCCACGAGGCGCAGATGCGGGAGTCCCTCAAGGGCCTGTCCGAGCGCGAGATGATCGCCGCGCAGGCCACCGAACTCGCCAAAACCGAGGGCGGGGGCGCGGCGTGGGCGCGGGCGCTCGAGGGACAGGGCGCGTCGGATGAGCTTCGGGCTCGCCTGGAGGACAAGGACCGCCACGCCGAGCAGCTGCTCTCCGTCATGGAGCGCGCAGCGAAGCTCGGCGAGGGGGCCGCGAACCAGGGCGTCTACGAGAAATCCATGGATGCCATGAGCAAGGTCGCCTCCTCGCGCGCCACGCCAGGCCCGGCGGCGCCTTGCGACACCTGCGGCGCCCCCCTTCGGCCCGGCGCCCAGTTCTGCGGAGCCTGCGGAGCTGCCGGCTGACTTCCCGTCCTGCGCTGCCATCTGGGTTCGGGGCTAGCTAGCGACCCTGTGCTGGATTGACCGCCCACTCCTTGTCGGCGGCTTCCACGCCGTGACTGACCACAGCGACGGGAAGACCCAGGCCACGCAGTGCCTGCATCGGTTCCTCGGTGCGGTCGGCGCATGTGATCGCGAGCGCGTCGACGTGGCCTGCGCACGCGGCCAGGCTCCGCTTGAGGGAGGGAAGGTGGACGTGGCCCAGACGCATGGGGCCCTGCCACGGATTGCGGCCGTTGTGCAGCTCCGGCCAGACCGAGGCAAGCGCGCCATCCTCGGTCGGGAACGGCCCCGGGCCGTGGCGCGTGGCGTAGGTGCGGGTCACGCCCAGAACGCGGGCGGTGGCGTGGGGCGCAGCCTGCGTGAGCAGCGCCAACGCTCGATCCGGGGTCACGTAGGAAGGGGTGACGAACGGGAAGTCGCCCTGGACTCGGTCCAGAAGCACGCCCTGCGCTCCCTCGAAGATGACGTGGCCTTCGCGCAGGAGATCCGGCAGCGCATCGCGGATCTGTAGCTGCCCGGCGATCTCCGCGTACTCCGAGGCCAGCGCATCGACCCGCGTCGGGTCCCTGAGATCGTCGATCAGCGCGGTGACGTCGTCGCCGTCGTGGCCGGCCGCCGCCTGCTCAGCCTGGTCCACCTTGACCAGCCAGAGGTGGCGCAACGCCCGGCGCAATGCGCTGTGATCCTGCGTCTGCGCCATTCGCAGCGTGGGCATGGCGGGCTTCTCGGCGTCCAGCAGCGCCTGGCCCACGCCCATGCCACAGCTTCCGTGCCTGGCGTCCCCGCGCAGAACCTCGGAGAGGCGGTTGAGCAGCTTGTGCCAGGGCGTGACGAGCACCACCTCTGGGGCGATGGTGACCCGGGCGAGCGGATCCGACACGCCCGCTGCCTCCAGTACGCTCGCCTCGCGCGCGAGCGCAAGTAGATCAGAGGCGCAGGGGGACGCGAGGAACGTCTGGGCGCCCGCGAAGGTACCCGCACCAAATTGGGCGAAGCAGTGGACGTGTCCGTCGACCACCACGTGATGGGCGGCCTGCGGGCCGCCGTTGAAACGGACCACGCCGACGGCACCGGTCTCACGGACGAGGGAGTCCACGATGGTCCCTTTGCCCTCGTCCCCCCAGCAGAGCCCCACGACGACGTGTGCGTTCACGATGACTCAGCGCCGGGTCAACAGGGCGCGGAGCCAGCCGGCACCCGCGGGGCTGGCGGGCTGCGCGCAGGCACAGGATTCATCGGTGGAGGGGCTGTCCGTCGTGTCGTCGGGCCCGCCGTTATTGCCGAAGATGCCGTTGTTCTGGCCGTTGTTCTCGCCGTTGTTCACGCCGTTGTTGCCCGGCAGGTCGTCCGCCGGGTTGAGGGGGTCTGTGCCGGCCGCGAACTCGGCGCCGTCCTGCACTCCGCCGTCGTCGCTGTCTGGGTCGAGCGGGTCCGTGCGCAGGGACGCTTCCTCACCGTCGGACAGTCCGTCCTGGTCGCTGTCGGGGTTGAGAGGATCTGTTCCCCGTTGCACCTCGAGTCCGTCGAGGATGCCGTCGGAGTCTGAGTCGTTGTTGTTGGGGTCGGTGCCGCGCTCGATCTCCTGCGGGTCGGACAGCTCGTCGTTGTCCGTGTCCGGGCTGAGCGGGTTCGTGTCGTGCTCGTTGACTTCGGCACCGTCGGTCAGTCCATCGTCGTCGCTGTCGGCGTCCAGATCACTGGTGCCAAGCGCAGCTTCCCGGTCGCGGTCCAGCCCATCGCCATCTGCGTCGTCGTCGCAGACATCGCCGATGCCGTCGTTGTCGATGTCGGACTGGTCGAGGTTGGAGGTGTCCGGGCAGTTGTCCACCTGGTCCCGGACACCGTCGAGGTCCCGGTCGTCGTCGCAGGCGTCGCCCACGCCGTCGTTGTCCGCGTCGGACTGCGACGGGTTGGTGATGGTGGGGCAGTTGTCCTCGCCGTCCGTGATGAAGTCGTTGTCGTCGTCCGGGTCGCAGACGTCGCCCTGCCCATCGGCGTCGTTGTCCTCCTGGTCTGGGTTCGGGATGAACGCGCAATTGTCGGCCAGGTCGTCCACCGCGTCGTTGTCGTCGTCGTCGTCGCAGACGTCGCCGAACTCGTCCTGGTCAAAGTTCTCCTGGTCCGCATTGGGAATGGTGGGGCAGTTGTCGACCTCGTCGGGAACCCGGTCCATGTCCTCGTCGGGCGCGGTGATGAACAGTGTCCACATCTGCTCCGCCGTGCCCTCGTCTCCGTCGTCCACGACGAGGTGGAAGCTCACTTCCGTCTCGAAGTCGTCGGGACCCGGGGTCCAGGTCATCAGCCCGTTCGCGTCAAAGACGACGCCCTCGGGTCCCTCCACCAATGTGTAGCCAAACGGGTCCAGCTCGAAGGCCGGGTCGGTGGCCTCAATGGGGTATTGGTACTCGATGCCGATGGACGCGATCTCGGGCGGGGTGCTCGTGATCATCGGTGGAAGATTGTGGATGGTGATCTGCGCGGACCCCACGGCGAACTCGTTGTCGATGGTGGTGATCTGGAGGCCGACGATCACCTCGGACGGGCCATCGAGGCCAAGGGTGTTGAGTTCGATGGTGACGCCGCTGGCGTCGTCGTACTGGCCGTCGTTGTCCAGGTCCCAGTCGTAGCGGATGATCCCGTCGCGCGGGCGTGATCGGCTGGCGTCCAGAGTCAGGTTCACGGTGCCCTCCTCAATCTCGTAGCTGCCGCCGTCAGCTCGTGGACCGACGCCGCCACCTTGCGCCGCCCAGACCACGGCCTGCTCCAGCAGCTGGTCGGGCACGCCGGTCCGCAGATCCCCGTTGCGGTAGGAGGTGGCCGCCATGTAGAGCAGCCCGAGGTAGACGCCTCGGCCCGCTCCCATGTCACCGGCGCTGATCACATGGCGCGGCGCGTTGGCGCCGCAGGCGCCTCCCGAGGCCGTGGCCAGGACCAGAACATCTTCTTCGTCGGCGGGAAGGTGCGTGTACTCCACATTGCCCGAGGTGGGCAGGAGGTAGCTGTCCGGCAAGTCGTCCGTGATCGGATGTGGCTCGTTGGGGTTGAAGGTGATGGTCGTGCCGGCGCCGCAGAAATTGTAGCCGAAGGGCACGGCGTCGATGGGCAGAATGTCGTCGAGGGCCAGGTCGATGGGGTTGTCGTGCAACGAAAAGTCGATCCAGCCGCTGCCGACCACCGCGCCGCCGAGCTCGCGCACCCACTCGCGCAGGGCCGTCGTCATCGCCTGGGTGTATCCGTCGTTGTTACTGCCGGAGTCGCCGATGATGATGACGTCGAAGTTGTCGAGCTCCGCGGTGGTGTCGATGTCGGCGGGCGTGACGAGCACCGCCTCGAAGTCGTAGTGCGTATCGTCGTTGAGCTGGGCGGCGACTTCCCCTCCGGACATATTGCCGCCATTGGCGACCCCGACTCGCACCTGCGCCGCGGCGGGGGCGCAGAGGAGCAGAACGGCAGACACGATGAGCGCTGTGCGCATGAGGTTCCTCGCGAAGTGTTCCGAAGTAGCTCGCAGAATAGGGGGCCGATCTCCTCAGCGCAACGCGCCCGCACTCGCGCGCCGGCCAGGGGCTGAAAACGGCAGCTGACAGGGTGTCGCAGAGCGGTTATGGTGCCGCCGTGATGAGTTTTCTCGATGGTACATACGAAGCGAACTTTATCGTCGTTGCCCTTGGTGTGGGCATCGCCACGATCGCAGCCATCGTGTACATGCTGCGCCGCTTTCTCTCCAAGGACTGACAATGCTGGTCTCGAATCTCTTCATACCGACTCGGCGCGACGATCCCGCCGATGCGGAGGTCGTCAGCCATAAGCTGCTGGTGCGTGCGGGCTATATGAGAATGCTGGCCCGCGGCATCTACACCTTCCTGCCGCTGGGGCGCCGCGTCATCCGGAAGATCGAGTCGATCATCCGCGAGGAGATGGACCGGGCGGGTGCGCAGGAAATCTTGATGCCCGCGGTGCAGCCTGCCGAGCTGTGGCAGGAGTCGGGCCGCTGGGAGTTCTACGGTCCCGAATTGCTGCGCTTCCAGGACCGCAAAGGCTCGGACTTCTGCTTTGGGCCGACGCACGAGGAAGTCATCACGGATCTCGTCCGTGGCGATGTGCGCAGCTACAAGCAACTGCCGATCAATCTCTACCAGATTCAATCTAAGTTCCGGGACGAGATTCGGCCCCGCGCTGGCCTGATGCGCGGCCGCGAGTTCGTCATGAAGGACGCGTACTCGTTCGACGTATCCCCCGAGGCTGCCGCGGTCTCCTACGAGAAGATGCGCGTGGCCTACGTGGCGATCTGCGAGCGCATGGGTTTTGAGTTTCGCGCCGTGGAGGCCGACACCGGCAACATCGGAGGCTCGCTGAGTCACGAGTTCCAGGTCCTGGCTCAATCGGGCGAGGACCTGATGGTCGCCTGTGACCACTGCGGTTACGCGGCCAATGTGGAGAAGGCCGAACTCAGTCCCGTCGGCGGCGACGAAGAGCGCGTCGCGCGGGGCACTTTGACCCGCGTGGAGACGCCCGGCACCCGCACAGTCGCTGAGGTCACGGCGTTTCTCGGCGTCCGGGACACAGACCTGGTCAAGACCATCGTCTTCCTGGCGGACAACGAGCCTGTGGCCGTGCTCGTGCGCGGGGACTACGAGGCGAACGAGATCAAGGTCAAGGCGTTCACCGGGGCCAAGGAGGTCGTGTTTGCGGGGGAGGCCACAGTGCACCAGGTCACGGGGGCTCCCGTGGGCTTTGCGGGACCCGTGGGTCTTGGCTGCCGTGTCCTGGCGGACCACTCGGTGGCGGGACTGACCGATTTTGTATGCGGTGGTAACGAGAAGGACCTTCACCTGCGAGACGTGAATTTCACGGACTTCGAAGTGGAGGCGTTTGCCGATCTTCGCAAGGCCGTGGACGGCGACGCCTGTCCGCGGTGTGACGAAGGCAAGCTGCGGACCTATCGCGGCATCGAGGTCGGCCACATCTTCTACCTGGGCACCAAGTACTCGGAGGCGATGGGCCTGACCTTTCAGGACGAGAACTCCAAGGTGAAGCCTGTGGAGATGGGCTGCTATGGAATTGGTGTGACGCGGATGATGGCCGCGGTCATCGAGCAGAACCACGACGACAACGGGATCTGCTGGCCCATGCCCATGGCCCCCTACCAGGTCTGGCTGCTCACGCTCGGCCGAATGACGGACGAGCTGGCCGCCGCCGGCCAGAAATTGCACGACGATCTGGTCGCGGCCGGCGTGGAGGTCGTGTTTGACGACCGCAATGACAAACCGGGCGTGAAGTTCAAGGACGCCGATCTGATCGGCGTCCCGCTTCGCCTCACGCTGGGTGCCAGGGGACTCAAAGAGGGAAAGGTGGAGCTGAAGTGGCGCACCGACTCGGAGTTCACCACCATCGACCTCGACACCGCAGCGCAGCACGTCGCCGGCCTCGTTCGCGAGGCCATGGCCTGAGCCCTGGGCCCGCGATGGCGCGGCTGGGGTGACCCTGGTTAGCCGGCGCGCTGCCGCACCACCTCGTACAGCAGCATGGCGGCCGCGGCGGAGACGTTCAGGCTCTCGGCACCGGGTACGAGGGGGACGGTCACGAGATGATCGCACTTCTCCGTGATGAGGCGGCGCATTCCCTTGCCCTCGGACCCGAGCACAACGGCGACCCGGCCGGTGAGATCGACCTTCCACGGATCGACACCCCCGCGGGTTGCGGCGCCAGTCACCCAGAACTCCCGTTCTTTGAGGGTCTCGAGCGCGCGCGCGAGGTTGTTGACCCGTATGACGGTGATCCGTGCTGCCAGGCCCGCTGACGCGCGCACGGCGGCAGGAGTGACCCCGGCCGCCTTCCGAGCGGGGATCACCACGGCGGACGCGCCCGATGCGACCGCCGTGCGGATGATCGCACCCAGGTTGCCCGCGTCCTGGACCTCGTCGAGCACGACGCAGACGGCGTTCGACGCCGCAGTGTCCACCCAATCCAGCAGGCTGGCGTACTGAAACGGCCGGCACTCGGCGGCGATGCCTTGGTGGTTGGCCCCGTCGAAGCGATCGTCGAGCTTGCGGCTGTCGACCACGTCGACGGGCACCCCAAACTCCCGGATCTCCTCCAGGCCCTTGCGGCGCCGGTCAGACACGAGCACGCGGTGCACGCTCGCCCGATCGTTGCGGAGCGTCTCGAACACAGGTTGGTAGCCGTAGATCCAGTCCATGTGCGGGATGTTGGACCAGCCACGCCCGCGGAACAAGCGCCTCGGCGCGACCGACTACTTGTTGGCCATCTTCGGCAACAGCAGGCCCATCTCCGCTCCCGAACAGGAAGCGTTCCGGCAGCACGAGGACGCGTACGCCCCGCGCCCAGCAGATCGCCCCACGTTGCCGCTCGATCATGGCGAAGGCCTGCTCGAGATCTGTTGCGCGGGTGGTGTCGATCGCGGACTGGGCCGCGGCCTTTGAGCGCGCGCGAGAGAGCGGTGGGCCGAGTGTCATGCCCAAATAGAACGAGGCGCACGCGCGCGCGCGCGAGGGCCCTGGTATGATCGACGGTTGTCGACACAGAGCACCGGTCATGAGGGGCTGGCCCGTGGTCGGCCCGAGGCGCCACCCGTTGGCGTTCGGTTGCACTGTAAGCGCCGAGATCGACCGACGGGTGATTCGAAGACGCAAGATCCGCTTGACAGTGCAGGGGCAACGAACTATATCGTGCGTCCGCTCGCGTCGCTGGCGTGGGCTTGAAAACGCACGGACGTCGCTGCTGGCGTAGCTCAATTGGCAGAGCAGCTGATTTGTAATCAGCAGGTTGCGGGTTCGAGTCCCACCGCCAGCTTGGTCTCAGGTATGTGTATTGACACAGCAGAGGCGCGCGGGCATAAGGCTTCTGCCGTTGCGCGATAATTTGGAGGGTTGCCCGAGTGGCTAAAGGGGACGGGCTGTAAACCCGTTGGCGTTTGCCTACGATGGTTCGAATCCATCACCCTCCATTGCTCGCCCGACGCGGGAATAGCTCAGTTGGTAGAGCATCAGCCTTCCAAGCTGAGGGTCGCCGGT